>JAIERY010000026.1 GCA_019746425.1 Cytophagaceae bacterium | reverse complement strand
GTGATATTATTCAGATCGTCTGCACTTTTAAATTTACCAACCACCCTGATGGATCTTTTCATCTGATCCATATCAATATCTCCTCCAGGCATGGTAAGGTTCTCCATTTGGATGGCTTGTATGATATCTCCGAAGCTGATCTGACGCGCAGCCATCTTATACATATCTACATTCACCTGTATCTCTCTGTCCAATGCACCAACGATATCCACTCTTCTGATCTCTTTCAGACCTTCAATTTTGTCTTCCATGAGCTCAGCATAATTTTTCAGCTTATCAAGGTCATAATCTCCTGAAATGTTAATGTTCATGATAGGGAACTCAGATACATCTATATCTCTGATATCAGGATCATCTACCAGGTCATTTGGTAAATCCGGTTTGGCTTTGTCAACAGCGTCTTTTACCCTTTGCTTAGCCTCCGGAATATCTTCATCAGGATTAAACTCCACAGATATCAGCGAGATATTCTGTTTTGAGGTACTGGTGATTTTTTTTACTCCTGTTACAGACTTCAATTGTTTTTCAATTGGTCTGGTTACAAGATCTTCCATATCAGTGGGGGAAGTTCCGTTCTTCACCGTAAATATCATGATGTTTGGGAATACCACATCAGGAAAGTTTTCTTTGGGAAGATTATTATAGGAAATGAACCCGTAAAGCGTAATGATTATGGTAAGAATATATATACTGGTCTTATTATCTATCGACCAGCTTGTTGGTTTAAATTCTTTAAATTTATTTTCCATGTTGCTCCTGGATAAAAAAAATTATAAATTTTTTACTTTGATTGGTTGATCTTCTACCAGATCCTGGTAACCTGTGATCACTACCTGGTCACCGGGTTTCAGGCCCTGAAGAATTTCTGTCTTACCTGCATAAGTTGCGCCTTTGGTGACCATTTGTCTTGAGGCAAAAAACTGCTCGCCTTTTTCTTAGCTACAAAAACAAATTCTCCTTCTTCTGTACGTTGAATTGAATTAACAGGAACAGTAATTGTTTTTGCATTCTGGTAATCCTTGATCTTTACCACTGCAATAAGATTTGGTCTGATCTCCGCATTGTCTTTGATCTTGATATCAATAGAGAATGTTCTTGATGCAGGATCGATGGTTTGCGAAATATTACTGATAGTACCTTTAATTTCCTGTTTGATGTCAGGGAAGTAAATCAACACTTCCAGGCCTTTTCTCACATTGTTTAAGTAAGACTCGGCAATCATAGATGTTACTTTGTATCCCGATCCGCCTACAACACTGAATGTCGGAATACCCGGCGCTACTGTAGTACCTTCATTGATAAACTTGGCATCAATTACTCCGTCAATTGGAGAAGTGATTCTGGTATTCTGATACATAGCCTGTAAAGAAGATAACTGCGCTTCTGCAGCTTCCAACTGGGTTTTTGACTGGATGTACTGTACTTCTGTTCCCACGTTCTGCTCTCTCAGTCTTTTTTGCTTTTCAAACATGGTTCTTGCAAATTCTACCTGAGTTTTTACACCCTGTATCTGACTTAGAATAGTAGAAGGATCTATTTCAGCAAGGAGTTTTCCTTTTCTTACAGTTTCCCCTTCCTGTACATATATTCTGGTAATTGATCCCATGCTCTCAGCGCCTATCACAACATTCTGATCAGATTTTACGCGGCCCTGTACTTCTATGAAATGCGAGAAATCTTTTACCGCAACATTTTCTATCATCACAGGCTTGCCTTTCTGTTCGGTCTTACCTTCGAGCTTAGCAACTTCTTTTTCAAGCTTGCTTACTTTTTCCTTCAAAGAGGCGAACTCCTTTTTGGCGTCGGTCAATTCCTTTTTCTTTTTATCAAGTTCTTTTTCGTCTTTATTGCATGCCTGTATCAATAAAGTGCTGGCTAGTAAAAAAATGAATAAATTTTTCATATATACTTTATTTTATGATTCTTAATTATTGTCCGTTGTATAGTGTTCCTTGTGATTTCTGAAAATCAATTTTTGCTACCAGCGCATTGTATAATGCTTCATAGTAGTTTATCTGAGCTTGCTTCAAATCAGCTTCTGCATTGGTGACTTCCAGGTTAGAACCTACACCTTCTGCATATTTTATTTTGGAAACTCTTGATACTTCCTGGGCTAATTCCATATTTCTCTTTTGTGTCTCCATAGCCTGGATGCTGTTTTTATAGTTAAGCTCTGCTTGTTTCGCCTGCATACCCAAGCCTATTTCCAGGCTCTTCATGTTGTTTTGTACCTGCTGCAGTTTAAATTTAGATTGCTTGGCTGCATATTGACTTTGTAAGCCTAGTATTGGAACAGATAAATTTAAACCTACCATACTATAGGTATACCAATTGTTTTTAAATAAATTTCCGAATCTCACATCTGATCTGGACATACCTCCTTTAGCAAAAGCACTTAGTTTTGGTAATCTCTGATACCTTAAATTTTTCAGATCAAGCATTTGTAGCTGTTCGCCTGTTTGTAAAAGAGAATATTCTATTCTTTTGGTGTAATCAAAACCTGTACTGTTTAAAGCATTAGGATCAAACTGTATATTTTCTATTTTCTCAGTGATTGATATCGGCTGATTCAATGGCATTCCCATTTGAAATTTTAACAAAAGCCGACTCAGTTCTAACATATTGTCAAATTTCTGTTTTTCAGTAACCAGATTATTGTATTGTACTTCTGTTCTGAAAACATCGATTTTTTCGACAAACCCGTTCTGATTCAGAATTTTTATTTCTCTCAATAGACTATCCAGTCGCTTGAGGTTGATATCAAAAAGATTGGTGCGCTCCTGATTGATCACCACCATATAATATGCCTTGGTTACATTTTCAACCGTTTGAATTTTAGTTTGGGTGGTAGTTTTTTGAGCCAACTCTTTATAAGTAGAGGCTGCCTGTAATCCAACAAAATAGGAACCATCAAAAATTAATTGTCCGATAGTAATGCTTGCATCACCAGCACTTCTTAATTGGAAAAGGTTATCCGCTACATAGATATCGCCTGACTGTTTAATATTAAATGGTCCACCGGTTCCACCTGCTGCAAATGGGTTAGTCGGAGAAAAGAACATCCGTGATAATTCAGGATTATCTATCAAACTCACCGCACCATTAATTTGCGGGGTACCAAGTGCTTTTACCTGGTTAACTTTTCCTTTTGCGATGGACTCATCAAGCTGTGCATTTACTACACTTACCTGATTGGTTAATGCATAGTCAATGCATTGCTGCAAAGTCATTGCGCTGTCTGTCTGTGCCTGGGTATTGTAAAAAACTGAAATGCAAAAAATAAACCCAAAAATTTTTCTTTTCATATGTGTATGGTTGTATAATTAATCTTCTTCCTGAATTTGTTTGTATTTATTGATCACCTTATGTCCTTTTAAGGTGCAGATGCCATATAAAAAATGTTCTATAAACTGCAGCTGTACTTTTTGTACCTGAAATTTCTGAGGCGGAAATAAAAAAGGATTAAAAGCCAATTGTATCTCTTCAAGTCGGAGTATGGAAAGTATTTCCACATCGATATCCGCACGGTATAAACCTTTTTCTATTCCCTTTTTTAAATTTTCTTCCAGCGATTTATGTATGCAGCTTTCCTTATGGTCCAGGAATATCTGCCACGCCTTAGGATGAAATTTATTGATGTCAAATAAAAGCGAAGGATTAACATTCTGGAGAATAATTTTTATATGCTCCGAAATTTTTAAAACTTCATCAATAGGATCTGCCGCTTTATCAGCAATTTCTGATATAGACTTCTGACTGTTTTCCAGGTGATTTATGGTAACACTGGTGACCAATTCATCTTTATCCTTAAAAAACTGGTATATGGTTTTTTTGGAAATAGCCAGGTGTTTTGCCACATCATCCATGGTCACGCTCTTCACCCCAAGCCTGAAAAACAGCTCCTCGGCAGCTTTTACTATTCTTTCTTTTACTTCCATATTAGATGTTATGACACTCAAAACTATGGAAACTTTTATCTTATTCAAAGTTTCCATTAGAAATTATCGCTATATTAATAGTAAAAACCTTACATCACTCCTTATAAATGAATGGTTTGTAACTTATGATGTTTAGATATAGTATATAGTATTCTATGAGAAAGAAGGGCCTGAAAACCAAAGAAAACAGTCCAAGTTCCAACATCTACATACCTTTTGCGGACGAAAATCCTAACCCCATTATTCGTGCAGGGAGGAGTGGAGAATTATTGTACCATAATAAAGCAAGCGCCTTGCTTTTAAATTTCTGGAAAACAAACTCAGGCTCTCTGTTACCTCAGCATATCATCGACCTGATTAAAAGATCCTTCGATACCGGCAATAAAATAGAAACAGAGGTGGACACAGGAGCTATTTATTATTCTGTTTTATTTGTCCCCATTCAGGAGCATAATTTTGTTAATATTTATGCCAACGACATTACCAACTATGTAATCGCCTCTCACAAACTTCAGGCTAATGAAACAAAGTATAGATTGCTGGTGGAGTCGGCCAATGAATTTATTTACACATCAGATCCTGAAGGAAGGTTTACCTTTATCAATGAAGTAGGACTGAAAAAAATCGGATATAGTGAAAAAGAAATTTTAGGAATGAGCTTCCTTCATTTAGTGAAAGAAGACTGGAGAGATTTTGTGAAAGAGTTTTATAAAGATCAGTTTCAAAGAAAAAAGATCAGCACTTATTTTGAGTTCCCGGTGATTTCTAAAAACGGACAGGAATGGTGGGTTGGACAAAGTGTAAAAACAGTTATGTCGGGGAATCTAATCACAGGCTTTCAGACTTATGCGCAGGATATTACTGAAAGAAAACGGGCAGAAGCAGAACTTGAACAGCAGCAGGCGCTGATAAACTCTATCCTGGATCATTTGCCCATTAATATTTTTATAAAAGACAAAGCCGGGAAATTCATTTTTGTAAACAAACATGTTTTAAATGAAACCGGGTTTTCTCCTGAGGAATTTATTGGCAGAACATCCGAAAGTTTATCTCCGGCTTTGATTGCAGCGCGGGGGCATCAGACAGATGAAGAAGCATGGAAGAAAGGAAAATCCATCTCGGAGGAAATTGCCATAGTAGATGGAAAAGAAAGACATTATATCGTAGGTAAAATAGTTCTTCATTTTGATTTGTACGATGAGCCATTGTTGCTGGGTTATACAGTGGATATAACGAAAAGAAAGAAAGTAGAAACAGATCTTTTGACTGCTAAACGTAATGCTGAAGAATCGATGAAGGCTAAGGAACGATTCATTTCAATTATGAGTCATGAGATACGTACTCCTATGAATGCCGTGGTGGGCATTACGCATCTTCTCCTTCAGCAGGCTCATGATGCACAGGAACAGGAATATTTCAATGCATTGAAAATATCTTCAGAAAATCTTTTGAAAATTCTCAATAACGTTCTTGATTTATCCAAAATAGAATCCGGAAAAATTGTTTTTGAAGAAATTGATTTTGACCTGGAAGAAGTCTTGAAAAAAGTGAAAGAGTTATTTTTATTCAGGGCTGCTGAAAAAAATGTAGCCATAGAAATTGAGATAGATTCCAGGATACCAGAAACTATTAAAGGTGATCCGTCACGGCTCAATCAGATTCTGGTCAATCTATTGTCAAATTCAATAAAGTTTACAGAAGAAGGATTAATAAAAATAAAAGTAAAATTACTGGATCAGAATAAAGACCGCATTCATTTGCTCTTCTCCGTAATTGATACGGGTATAGGTATTTCTCAGGATAAAATCTCTACCATCTTTGAAAGCTTCACTCAGGCAAATTCCGCTATCAACAGGAAGTATGGTGGAACGGGACTAGGGCTTACCATTACCAAACGCCTTATCGAGTTGCAAAATGGAAACATAGGCGTCGAGAGCCAGCTCAATAAAGGATCCAAATTTATTTTTGACCTTACATTTTTAAGCAGCGAGATTAAATATGAATCATGTGATCTTGATATTTCAAATATAAGAAACCTGGCAGGCTTGAAAGCTTTGGTTGTAGAAGACAATAAGATGAATCAGATGGTGGTGACTAAGTTTCTTGAAAAAGAAAATGTAGCGGTTTATATAGCAGATGACGGGGAAAAAGCTATAAAATTGTTGCGTGAAAATACATATGACATTGTGTTGATGGATTTACAAATGCCCGGACTGGATGGATTTGAAACTTCAAGGCTAATAAGAAATGAACTTAAAAATATGTCCTTACCAATCATTGCATTCACCGCGTCTTCTTCAAGCAATATAGAAGCAAAAGTTTTAAAGGCTGGAATGAATGATTATATTGTTAAGCCTTTTGAACCTGAAGATTTTTATTCTAAAATTGCCAGGTATACCAAAAGGGATTATAAAAATATTTACAAGCCAGTTGCAACCATGTCTTCCAAAGTAAAAAAAATCAACCTTGATTATTTAAAAGATGCTTCAGCCGATAATAAAGCTTTTATTGAAGAAATGATAGCTATATTTTTAAAGCAAACACCTGCTTATTTAAAAGACCTGGAGGGATTATTGGTTAAACAAAACTGGACTGATTTCCGAAAGGTCATGCATAAGTTAAAGCCAACTGTTTCCATGATGGGAATTAAAGAGGGGGAAGCATATGTAAAAGAAATAGAAAGCATTGTAAAGGGTAATCCACAAACGGAAGAGTTAATCAAACTGCTCAATAATCTTGCTAACGTATGCAATGAAGCTTTTATAGAGTTGCAGGAAGAATTAAACCTCCTGCAGAAAAAATAAAATTATCTTACCAGTTCTACCCAGCCTTTAAATTCCTTTTTATTAATATCTATGGTGTAAAAATAAACTCCTCTTGGATTTTTATCACCGCTCCATTTAAAGTTAGGGTCTGTGCTTTCAAAAACTTTGGATCCCCATCGATTGAAAATTGTAATTTTTCTGAAAAAGAATTCACAGTTTCCCTGAGGCATATCAGGGATTTCAAAATATTCATTAAGCCCATCGCCGTTTGGAGTGAAAAGATTCGGAGGTGAAATATTGGCTATACCGGTGACCGTATCCGCTACAATTATCTCTATGAAGAGTGTGTCCTGGTTTTGTTTCTGACAGCTGTTGTCTTTTGCAATAAATCTTAATTTATATTTTTCTTCCTGTATGTCTTCGCAGTTTGGTGTCCACATAAATTTTGAACCGATACTGTCTAAACCCGCAACATTGTTAAATGACATTCCTTTGTCGCTCATCTCAAATCCAATCCCGCTTCCATTAATACTGATCACATCGTTGGGATCTATGTCTTCTGCATATAAGTCAAAACTTAATGGTTTTCCTACTGTTGCATTGTAAGTCAGGGAAGAAGGGATTACTCCGAGAGTAGGAGGAACATTTACCTGCGGTTTGTACCGGATTTTAATATCCAGCGTATCAAAGAATGCAAGGGACATCGGGCACTTGGGCGCATCTGTAATAGTTACCAGAATGTTAAAGGTGGTATCTTCTGTGATGAATAATTTATTGCAGGCATCAAAGCAAATAGAGGTATTTGCAATCGGATCGCTTGGGGTAACGAGAAGAGTTGAAGTAAATGAAACAATACTCGGAGGGAGATCATCGCTTGATATTTTTACCACAATAATATCATCATCATTTAACTCATACGTGTTGCTGTCAATAATGGAAAGTGTAAAGCAGGTATCCTTTTCCAGAGACAGCAATAAAGTATCAGTAGTAGAATTATAATCCGTCTGGTCAGGGTATTTTAATGAAACATCAGGAGGTTCATTGGGAGGACAGTTAATGATCAGCACCTGAAAATCTCTTTTCACCATTCCTATTTTTTCACCGTTTCTGTATTCATCTACTTCCACCGAAAAAACATATAAACCTTCTAATACCGGGGTAAAATTGATGATACCGGTCTGAGAATTAATATTAAAAGGAGGAACTCCCGGTATCTGGTTAGTGCGTGAATATCCTGGCGCCCAATCAATGCTGTCATAAGGACCAGGATTAGGCATTGCAGATCCTCCTGCAAAGGCATGTCCTGCCAGAGGAGTTGCGATCCTGTAAACCAATGAGTCATTATTAAAATCTGTTCCGCTGAAATCAAATGTGAAAGGTTGATTTTTGCAGGGGAAGTCACCGGTAATTTTTTTAAACTGCGGACTGCTGTTGTAAAATCTCATATTGTTTTTTACAACGGGAGGAAACTCCATATAAAATGCCATTCCTTCAACATCAGGATCTACAATGTTTTTTATGATCCCATTCCGGCAGCAGTTTTCCCATACTATATAATATCCGTTGGGGTTGTTGTATTTAGCAGGATCAAGAACTACATCTCCATAA
>JAIERY010000293.1 GCA_019746425.1 Cytophagaceae bacterium | reverse complement strand
GATAATCCTATAGACGCAATTCCAGATCTTTCCGAAAATCAAATCATCGTATTTACGGAATGGATGGGACGAAGTCCTCAGATCATGGAAGATCAGGTAACATACCCTCTTGTGACTAATATGCAGGGTATTCCTAAGGTAAAAAATGTCAGAGGTACTTCCATGTTTGGAATGAGCTTCGTCTATATCATTTTCGAAGATGAAGTAGATATTTACTGGGCAAGAACAAGAGTCCTTGAAAGATTAAATTATGCACAAAAATTATTACCGGAAGGAGTAACTCCAACTTTAGGCCCCGATGGAACAGGTGTTGGTCACGTCTTTTGGTATACGCTTGAAGCACCTGGTTATGACTTGGGAGAACAGCGGGCTTTGCAGGATTGGTATATAAAATTTGCTTTGCAAAATGTAAAAGGAGTAAGTGAGGTTGCTTCGTTTGGAGGATTCCAGAAACAGTATCAGATTACCATTGATCCTAATAAGCTGGCTTATTATAAAATTCCTATGATGGATGTTTTAAGAGCAGTAAGAGAGAATAATAATGACGTAGGGGGAAGAAAAATGGAGATCAATGACATTGGTTACATTATCAGAAGCCAGGGATATTTGAAAAACATAGATGATATTAAAAATATTCCGATATCTACTCAAGGCTCAATTCCCCTTACTATTAATGATATTGCTACTGTGCAAATGGGCGGAGAGCTACGGCTTGGTATATTTGATGATAATGGTACAGGCGAAGTTGTTGGAGGCATTATAGTAATGAGGTATGGAGAAAATGCAGCCGATGTAATTGAAAATGTAAAAAAGAAAATGGCGGATGTAGAGAAAGGATTGCCTAAAGGAGTAAAATTCAAAATAGCTTATGACAGAAGCGGTCTAATAGAAGCAGCCATTGCTTCAGTTAAGAATACATTAATTGAGGAGATGATTGTAGTATCTCTTGTAGTGATTGTATTTATGTTCTCTCTCAAAAGTGTTTTAAGTATTCTCATTCAGATTCCGATTACTATTGCCACCAGTTTTTTACTATTAAATGCATTCGGAATATCTTCTAATATTATGTCCATTACAGGTATCATTCTCGCAATTGGTGTAATTGTAGATAATGGAATCATTATGGTGGAAAATTCATATAGAAACTTATCAGTAGAGGCTAATAAGGAGGAAAAAGAAAATGGATAATCAAAAAAGGATTGACATAATTGAAAGATCCAGCAAACAAGTTGGAAGAGGTGTTTTTTATTCCACAGTAATAATTATTACTTCTTTTCTTCCGGTCTTTTTACTGACAGGCCAGGAAGGAAAACTTTTCCATCCGCTGGCATGGACTAAAACTTTTATTCTTATTGTCGACGCACTTCTGGCAGTAACCTTAGCTCCCGTTCTCATTTCTTTTTTTATGAGAGGTAAATTCAAAGGAGCCGATAAAGGAAATCCTGTAACCAGAACTCTGGAAAGAATTTATACTCCTGCTATTAAGTGGTGTCTTAAATGGAGAAAAACAACTCTTGCAATAAACATCGTAGCCTTGCTTATAAGTATTCCTTTACTATTCAGTCTTGGAAGAGAGTTCATGCCTCCATTGGATGAAGGATCTATACTGTTTATGCCCGTAACTTTACCAGATGCCTCCAACTCTGAGATTAAAAGAATATTACAGGTACAGGATAAACTTATTAAAGAGGTTCCGGAAGTGGAAAATGTATTGGGAAAAGCAGGAAGGGCAAGCACGGCTACAGATAATTCTCCCATTAGTATGATCGAGACAATTATTCTATTAAAACCTCAATCGGAATGGCGGACAGGAAAAACCAAGGATGATATTATCGCAGAGCTGAACGGGAAGCTTCAGATTCCAGGAGTAATTAATGGATGGACACAGCCAATTATTAATCGTATCAATATGCTCTCAACAGGTATTAGAACAGATGTAGGTATTAAAGTATATGGCCAGCATCTTGATTCTATTAATGTTCTTGCTAATAAAGTTAAAAAAGCGTTGGAAGGCATGGATGGTGTGAAAGATTTATATGTTGAGCCTATTACCGGAGGAAAATATTTAGAGATCCTTCCGAAGAAAGTCGAGCTGGGTAGATATGGTCTTAGTCTTAATGATGTAAACATGGTTATTGAATCTGCTATCGGAGGGATGAATCTTACCAACACCATTGAAGGAAGACAAAGATTTTCTGTTAATGCACGGTTTGCTCAGAATTTCAGAGAAAACATTGATGAATTAAAGAATACATTAATTCAGACCTCCAATTATGGCCCTATCCCTCTTTCCGCTGTAGCTGAAGTAAAATTTACCGAAGGCCCTGCCATGATTATTTCTGAAAATGCTATGTTAAGAGGAACAGTTCTCTTCAATGTAAGAGACAGGGATCTTGCAAGTACTGTAAAAGATGCTCAGGAGAAATTGAATAAAATGATTACAACTATGCCTAAAGGATATTACATAGAATGGAGTGGACAATATGAAAATCTCATCCGTTCCGGTCAAACGCTTAAGATGATAATACCTATAGTGCTGGTTATTATTTTCGGTTGCCTTTACTTTGCATTTGGATCTGTTAGAGAAGCATTCTATAGTCTTATTACCATTCCTTTTGCATTGATCGGCGGTGCATATATGGTTTTTTTCTGGGATGTGAATCTTTCAGTGGCAGTAGCAGTAGGATTCATTGCTTTGTTTGGAATTGCAGTAGAGACAGGTATTGTAATGGTGATTTATCTCAATGATGCCATGCAACAATTAGTCGCTAAAAAGGGAAATTCTTCCGAGACGATTACAAAGCAGGATATCAGAGAATATGTAATAGCAGGAGCTGCAAAACGCTTAAGGCCGAAGCTAATGACAGTATCGGTTGCATTGTTTGGGCTTGTGCCAGTGCTTTGGTCAACTGGAGTAGGAAGCGATGTAATGGTTCCCATTGTGCTTCCAATGATCGGTGGAGTACTGACTTCTTCTACACACATTCTTTTAGTAACCCCTGTCATTTTTGAAATGGTAAAAGAATATGAGCTTAGGAAGCATGGTAAACTTGAGGTATTAGAAGTAAAGCATTAATTATATGAGAAATTATTTAAATATTTTATTGACAATTATTCTGTTTTTTGTTTCCGGAAATATTTTTTCACAAAGCCCGGCTGATAGCTTAAATCAGAATAAAGTAATGACTCTCCAGGAAGTAATATTGGCTTTGGATAAAAACCCTACGCTTCAGGCATTTGATAACAGGATAAATTCCTTTAAAGCCTATGCAAAAGGAGCCAGGAGTCTCGAAGCTCCGAGAGTAACAGGAGGATTCTGGATGACTCCTTATGCTCGTCCCAAAATGAATAATAATGGTATGGATATGGGCAGCAATCAGGATGAAGGTTCTTTAATGATCGGGGTTGAACAAATGATCATGAATCCTTCCAAAAGAAAAGCAGAGGAGAATTACATGCTTGGCATGTCATCCGTAGAGCAGCAGATGAAAAACTTTGAACGCCAGGAAATGGTATCTATGGCCAAGAAGGCATATTATGAATGGATCATTCTGGAGAAGAAGTTGCGTGTGCTTGAAGAGAGTGAAGAACTTCTCAAGCTTATGATTAAAAGTGGTGAGATTAACTACACTTATAATCAGGGCGGTTTATCAAGAATATACAAAGCGCAATCTGAGTTATACAATATTCAAAATATGCAGATCATGGCACGGAACGAAATCAGGCAGATGAATATTGAGCTGAACACACTTATGAACATTGAGAAATCTATTGTTTATAAAATCGATACTTCTTATACCATTGCTGAATATGATGTACTCCCGGTTGATACAACAGCAATTGCGAGTAATAGAAGCGATATCCGAAACATTGAAGAATCTATCAAGCTAAATACACTCAGAACAAATTTTGAGTTAAGTAAAAGAAAACCGGATTTTGGAATTCAATTCGCACACATGAATGGATTTGGCGAGATGCCAAACCAGTTTAACCTTATGGGAATGGTCACCATACCTATTGCTCCCTGGTCTTCCAAAGGATATAAAGCGAATGTGGAAGGAATAAAATTTGAATCTGCATCATTGAGACAAAGAAGGGAAGCCATTGTAAATGAAGCAGCAGGAAACCTTCAAAAGCTAAGAACAGAATTAGCAAATAAAAAGAAGCAGATTGAAATGTATGAGAAGAATATAATTCCGGCTTTGGAAAAAAATTATAATACAAGCCTCATTGCATTTGAGCACATGAAGGAAGATATGTTTATGACTATTGATGCCTGGATGGCACTCAAGATGGCGAAGATTGAGTACTTAGAACAGTTGGGACAATTATTAAAACTGCAAGCAGATTATGAGAGACAAATTGAGAAACAATAAGCAATTGGCAACAGGCAATTGGCAGATTAAAATTCTATTGTCCTTTGCCTACTTCCTTTTGTTTATTTTATTTTCCTGTAATTCCAATAAGAAAGAATCACACCAAGGACATGCAAACATAGATAAGGAAGATTCTTTGAATATTATGGATAAAATCTATTACTGTCCTATGGATACTGAAGTGGTTCAGAAGGGGCCGGGTGTTTGTCCTAAATGTAATATGGATCTTGAGCCTAAGCCTACGGCTAAAATTCAGAAATCAGAAGAGTATTATACCTGTCCTATGCATCCGGAAGTTAAGAAGGATAAACCGGGTTCTTGTCCTATATGTGGAATGGATCTTATAAAAAAAACGGAACAAACCGAAGCCGCAGAGAACGAATATAGCCTTATTGCCAATCCTGTAAATATGGCTGTTTTGTCAAATGTAAAAGCTATTAAACCCGTAAGTAAATCTATGTCAATTAGAATTAAGAGTTCTGGTTATATAACCTACGATACTCGCAGAATCTATAATATATCGTCAAGGATTGATGGTAGAATAGAAAACTTACATATAAAGTATGCTTATCAACCTGTAAAAGCCGGTCAAGTATTATTTGAAATTTTTAGCCATGATCTTCAGACTGCTCAGCAGGAATATCTATATATAAAAACTACCGATCCTGATAATGCAGATCTAATTACTGCTTCCAGAAAGAAACTTCTGCTTTTAGGAATGACGGAAGCACAAGTAAATGCTATTAAAAATCAAGGTCATGTGCATCTTACTACTACAGTTTATAGTCCTTATTCCGGTTATGTAGTTGAAAAAAGTCCCAATGGAAATTCAATTACATCAAGCCAGGGAACAATGACTGGTTCTTCTATGGATGATAATACTAGCAATAATATTGCTCCAAATATGGACGGAGGTAATCAAAGTCTTCTATTAAGAGAAGGGGCTTATGTAAATAAAGGGCAGGTAGTTTTTAAAGTGGTAAATACAGATATGGTATGGGGAATATTTGAAATTTATTCCAGTCAGCTACCATCTTTAAAAGTTAATCAAACAGTTCATATTAAGATTGAAAACACTGATGAAATGATTATGGGAAAAGTAGATTTTATTGAGCCTGCTTACAAAGAAGAAACAGGAACCGTACGGTTCAGAGTGTATCTTCCCAATCAAAATCAAAATTTAAAAATTGGAAACTTGCTTTCGGGTGAAATAGAAGCCGGGACAAGGAAAGGATTATGGATACCTCAAATGACCATGTATGATCTTGGAAGAGATAAGATTGTGTTTGTAAAAAAAGAAGGCGTTTATCAAACCAGAAAAATTGTTATTGGAGCTGTTTCCGGAAATGAAATTGAAGTGATTAGTGGCTTAGCGGAAAATGAAGAGATTGCAGAGAGTGCGCAATTCATGATTGATAGTGAAAGTTTTGTTAAAGTAAGCAAATAGCATATGAAAAATATTATTGTAGTATTACTGGCATCCATAACTCTGATATCCTGTAGTAAGAAAAAACAGGAAGAAGATCCTAATGTATTTTATACCTGCTCAATGGATCCCCAGGTAATGGAAAAGAAGCCTGGCAATTGTCCTATTTGCAAGATGGAGCTTACTAAAACGGTAGTATCACAAAAAGAAGAAAATGATAATAGTCTGAAGCTTAGTGAAACTCAGATTAAACTGGCTAATATTAAAACAGAGACAATCTCTTTTGGCTCTGTAGGAGAAGGCTTAACATTAAGAGCGACTGTAGTTCCTGACGAGAGAAAAGTTGATGTGATAAGCTCGCGTGTGCCCGGAAGAATTGAAAAGCTCTATTTTAAGAATGAAGGAGAAAGTATTAAAACGGGTGATCATATCTATGATATTTACAGTGAAGAGTTACAAGCGGCAATTAATCAATATTTGTTATTAAAAGAAAAGGTGGAGAAACTCGATGGTGGTAATGTCAATTATAAGGCTATGTTAAAATCAGCAAAGGATAAGCTGATAATATGGGGCTTATCTGAAAATCAAGTTTCTAAACTTACAGCTAACAGCGTTTCAACTCTAATTCCTTTTTACAGCAAAGTTAATGGAGTGGTGAACGAAGTATTAATTACAGAAGGAGATTATGTAAATGAAGGTTCTGGTATTTTAAATATAGCGAATTATTCTACTGTTTGGGTTCAGGCAGAAGCATATCCCAAAGATGTAAAATTTATAGCTCCTGGATTAATGGCAAAAATAGTAATCGAAGCATTCCCTCATGATACTATTGACGGAAAGATCAGCTTTGAAAATCCTGAATTGGAGCAGCAATCTAAAATTAATTTGGTTAGGGTTGAAATTCCCAACAAAGATGGAAGGTTTAAACCAGGAATGAGAGCAACGGTGACTTTATTAACAGAAAAACAAAAAGCTGTTTCAGTTCCGGAAGAAGCAATACTATATCAGCCTCAAATGAATGTAGTATGGGTGATGAATGAAAAAGGAGGCTTTAATGTGAAAATGGTAGAGCTGGGGATAAGAAGTAATGGATATGTGGAAGTCAAATCAGGACTTGAAGAAGGCGATAAGGTAGTTGTCTCCGGCGCGTATTTATTGAACAGTGAATATTTATTAAGAAAAGGTACTAATTCGATGGAGAATATGCCTGGCATGTAACATTCAGAACTAAGCAATGGACGGCTATATACAATGGAAACACTAATGGGCAAGAGGAACCTTCTGATATAGCAGTTGACGTGAATGGGAATGTTTATGTTACAGGAGGAAGTAATGGTGATTACGTTACTATAAAATACAGTCCTTCAGGAATTCCGTTTTGTAAAATTCCAAATTCGTGAGGTATATCCTCAATTGGAATTAATTCATCTAATGGTATGAGATTATCGGCCATAGTATTTATTTAATTCTTTCTTAATGTTTTTTTAACTTCAAGATTACCACTTGGTAAAATCTGAATTATATAAGCAAAAGCAGGCACTACTTCAGTCTCTTCCTTTATATAAGAAATACGGTAATCTTGCAAGCGAATAACAAAATTTTGATCTATACAAAATGTCCTATAGTCGCCCCCTTCCATTGAAGGATCCGGATGATGCAGGGGAATGATCTTTGCTTCTTGAATCATTTGGTCATATAAAATAAGAAAACCATGATTTCCGGCATATTTTTCACCACATCTAAAAGGATAAAGAGATTTGCCAAGACCATAATTCAAATAGGTAGTATCACAAACGATGTAGGGCTTAAGACCATAAATATCAGGTAATCTGTATCTGTATTTTTTAAAATTAAAAACCGAGGTATCGACCTTTCCACTATCTGAACATTCACTAAAATATTCTGATGAATCTGAAATAAAATAATGCCATTTTTTAATATGCGGCAAACGATATACTTTGGGACTTTTTTTTATTAATTTTTTTATTCCTGTATTAATAAAATAATTTTCTGAACAAAATGGAAGAGTCGTAACTTTTGGAGAACCTTCGGCAATTGGAGTTTCTAGTTCTTTAGTTTCTCCGACCGGTTCCTGTATCTTCAAAGAATCTCTCCGGGAAATTTTCTTTAAAGAATCCTTGCTTAAAACAGTGTCATTTCCTGAATGATGATAAGTATTATTGTCCTCTTTTATGGAACAGGAAAAGAAAACTGCAAACTGAAGAAATATAATAATGTATTTTCTCATTCTCTTCTGTGTATTTTCAATCTTTGAACATGAAGATGTGAGTCATGATCTGAATTTCTTAGTACAATCCGAGGCCTATCAGCAACAGGGGTTATCGCCTGAATACTATTGTATAAAGTTGTAAAGCTTATTCCAATTATAAATTCAGCTTTTCCATACTCCGTGGCCTGTAACCGTTTCCTCATCCACCATCTTGTCCGTGTTCGCGTGGCACACCGAACACCTGCTGACAT
>JAIERY010000434.1 GCA_019746425.1 Cytophagaceae bacterium | reverse complement strand
TTTTCCAACTGGATATTCTTTAGATTCATTATTCATAGTTAATTAAAATTTCATTTCTATAGCCTTCATAAACACGCATCATGGCATATTCTTTTACAGGCTCTTCACTCTTAAAAGAAAAAACTGCAATAGTAATAAGCACTCCAGCTAATACAAGTAAAAATGGTTTTAATGATTTCATAGGTTTGCATCGTTAAATGAAATATTAAATAGAAGAAGTCTGATTTTGATCTATTAAAGAACAGCATCCGGAACATCGTCAGCCTTATCAATATTTTCACCGAGAGATGTAGTTTTAAACATATTCTTCCTCATCTTTTGCCCCCCAAAAGTAATAAGCAGGATAAGCACCGCCCCGGAAAAGGCCAGTGCCATATCCTTTTGCGCATCCCATATATCACCCTGCGTTCCTAAGTAAGCTATTCCTTGCGCTGGAAAGAAAACATCTGCCACAGCCCATTCGATCAGTTCATACATCGCGCTGAAGGATAAAGTAATCTCGGCAGGCAGCAGCCAGCAATATTTATCAGGAAACTGAAAAGTATTTTTAAAAAGATCTCTCATGGGATAAGCCAGCATAAATCCAAAGCTGAAGTGCACGATCCTGTCATAATGATTTCTGGAAGTATTCAGCATATCCTGTAGCCAGAAGCCAAAAGGGTTTTCTGCATATGTATACTTTGCTCCATAAATATGCAGGAGAATATATGCAAAAATAAAAGTATAGCTAAGGTCGGAGAGACGGTATTTTCTGAAAGTAAAAATAAGTATGGCGCCGAAAAGTATGGTCAAGGTATTTTCAAGAAACCAGTTATACAGATCCGATGTGTCTGCCAGAGTCCATGCCCAGATACCAAGGAAAATGCAGAAGAAAAGTTTAGGCAATAAGGCGCTTGATGCAGGATTGGCTTTAAAGTGGAAGCCGTGGTATAGTTCATAGTTTTCATGATATATTTAATCCAAAGGTAATATTATAAAATGTAAGTTAAATTCACGGAGCTTACATATACGAAAAGTTCCGAATCCGGATCAAGATTTATTTGTTACACTATAAAATATGCACAATGTCTAAATGGTATGATGAGCGGCAATCGGTGAACAAAGAAAAGTTCACACAGAACATGGGAAAATCACTCCTGGCAAAATTAAATAAAATCTATCAACCAGATGCACGCATTGACATGCGCTTCCGCGGCAATGATCTTACTTTCTTAACCAATGAATTGGGCGAGCCTGTACAACTGTTTATAGGCAAAAGAAATAAAGAAGGCAATATCAGCGGAGACCGGTATTCCCGGCGTATTAAAAAGAGAGTGCAGGGCAAGATCACCGAAAGTCATTGGGATAATAAAGGAAAAACAGACTAACATAAACTAAAGAAAAATCTGTTTGGTTCTCTTTATAGGAGAGGAGGAACAAATATGTTTAAAGAAGATGAATTCAATAGCCCTGAAGAAAAAAATGTGCTATTTGAAAAAGAAAATCTGACGGGCATTAATAATGAAAGCCCCAATGCGAATACGCCTGTAAGGTTTCTAACCGCTACTTCTATCATTGGTGACACAGTGGAGAGTATGAGCGGAGAAACTTTAGGGGAGATAAAAAATATCATGATGAATGTACATACCGGTTGTTCTGAATATGTAGTTCTGGAGTGCGGAAGTTTTTTAGGAATCGGAGGAAAGTTATTCGCGATTCCATTTAAGGAATTCCGATTAATTCCGGGAAGAAAAGTTTTTGTGCTTGATAAAGATAAAGACTATCTGAAAAAAGCGCCCGGTTTTGATAAAGAGCACTGGCCTGAAACCAACAGCAGACATTATAATGAAGTGGATTCATACTGGTATAATTATCCCAACTCTGGCAGCGTAGGTATACCTTAAGGCTTATCCTTTATATGAAGTCCTGCCTCCGGCGGGACTTCATATTATTAAAAAAACCGAGTAATAAAGCCTCAATTCATTCCTTTAAAGCAGAAAATATGATAAAACTTAGATTAATGCGTATGAATTGAACAAATTTTTCGTACCTTTGGTTGAATAATTCGGTACTTCAGTTTTTTCTGTCCTGTAGATTTGCATTTCAGTTACTGTTTGCCTCAACATTAAAAAATTAATTTAAAAATTTCGATTATGACTATTTACGTTGGAAATCTCAATTTCCAGGCTCGCGAAGAGCAACTCACAGAACTTTTTTCTCAATTCGGAGAGGTTCAATCTGTAAAACTGATCAAGGATAACTTTACAGGAAAATCAAAAGGATTTGCATTTGTTGAAATGGCTGATGAAAATTCTGCCAATGAAGCAATTGAATCATTAAATGAATCAGAATTTCTTGAAAGAACAATTGTGGTAAATAAAGCCAAGCCAAAAGAAAAGTCTGACAGGCCAAGAGGCGGCGGAGGCGGAAATCGTTATAACAATGACAGGAATAACGATAGAAACAACGACAGAAAAGGATTCAATAAAAATTATAATTATTAATAATCATTCCTGAGAATAGGAAAGCAAGAGTCACTCTTGCTTTTTTTATTTCAGGTATACCAATTACAATAGATACAGATATACATATGAAAAAATTAAATTTTAGTGAGTTGTCTTTAAGCCCTGAGATGCAGGAAGCAATTGGCGACATGGGATTTACAGAGGCTTCTCACATCCAGTCTGAGGCTATTCCTTTCATACAGGAAGGAAAAGATGTTATAGGCCAGGCCCAGACAGGAACAGGAAAGACAGCAGCGTTTGGAATTCCACTTCTTGAATCATTAAATCCAAAAGAAAAAACAGTTAGCGCTGTGGTATTGTGCCCCACCAGGGAACTTGCCATACAGGTAGCTAATGAATTGAAAAAACTTGCCAAGTATAAAAGAGGCATCAACGTCCTTGCCATATACGGTGGAGAATCTATTGAAAGACAGATCAATGCTTTGAAAAGAGGCGTGCAGGTAATTGTAGGAACGCCAGGCCGGGTGATTGATCACCTGGAAAGAAAGACATTGCGTTTTGACAATGTTAAAATGGCGGTGCTCGATGAAGCAGATGAAATGCTGAACATGGGATTTCGCGAAGACATAGAAAATATCCTGGAGAGAATGCCTGATGAAAAACAAACTGTGTTTTTCTCTGCTACTATGCCCAAAGCCATTCTCGATATGGTGCACAGGTATCAGAAGTCGCCTAAGCTGGTAAAGGTTACCAATAATGAGCTTACCAATGCTTCTATCGAACAGGTTTATTTTGAAGTAGAGAATGCTTTAAAACTGAAACTTGTTTCAAGGCTCATTCAGCTGCACAATGTGCAGCTCGCTCTTTTATTCTGCAATACTAAAAAGAAGGTAGATGATGTAGTGAAGTCATTGCGTAATATGGGACATAAAGCAGAAGGTATTCACGGAGACTTAAGACAGAATCAACGTAATACGGTGCTTTCGATGTTTAAGAGAACAGAAGTAAATATACTCGTAGCAACCGACGTTGCTGCAAGAGGAATTGATGTAAGCAATGTTGATGTAGTTTTTAACTATGATCTTCCTTTAGATCCTGAAAACTATGTGCACAGGATTGGCAGAACAGGAAGAGCTGGTAAAACAGGAAAAGCATTCAGCTTTGTTACCGGAAGAAACGAACTGCGTCTGTTAAAAGACATAGAAAGATATTCCAAGGTAAAAGTGGAAAGAAGAAATCTTCCTTCCCAGAAAGACCTGATCGAATTGAAGAAGGCCAATCTGCTTACTAAATTAACCGCAGCAAAGAGCGCAGGTGATCTTGAGAAGTTTGAAGGAATCATGGAGTACTATAGAAGCGAAGGCTTCACACTGCACGAACTTACACTTGCCCTGTTGAAAATGTCTCTTACTGATGGAAATGAAGGCAAAGAAATGGAGGGTGAGAGAAGAGAGAGAAGCAAGACGTTTGTAAACCGTGATGGTAAAATGGTGAGACTATTCATCAATGCAGGCAGAAAGCATAAAATCAGCAAAGGAGATATTGCCGGGGCGCTTGTGGGCAAAAGCGGTCTCGATTTCAAAAGCATCGGCGCTATAGATGTTCATGACGATTTTTCTTTTGTAGAAGTTTCTGATCAGGATGCAGAAAGAGCTATCAGCGGCATCATGGACAAGAAGATCAAAGGAAAGAAAGTGAATATTGAGATAGCCAGAAGGTAGTTTCAAAGTTAAAAAGTTGAAAGGTTTAAAAGTTAAAACCTTTCAACTTTAAAATCTTCTAACTTTTCAACCTTTCAATTAAAGTAATTTGTCCGTTCCTCTCTAAATAACCTTCCTCTACATTTTCCACGGAATCTTTTCCTTTAAGGCGTACCGCTTCCATCAGGTCATTTTCACTGATATGAGATTTTTTCAGGTTTTCTTCAATCGGCTTTCCATCCTTTATTAAGAGTCTTTCTTCTCCTTTCACCAGGTTCTCAAAAAATTTGTTGTAGAATGAAATGCTCACCAGGAGTTTATGAAACAGGATTAAGCAGAAAGTAGAAACAAGGGTAGCAATAAATGGAGAATTGCCGGTGATGCCTCTGCTTAAAATAGAACCGATGATAATGGCAAGTACAATATCAATGGCCGATTCTTTGCCAAGCATTCTTTTGCCTCCGAACCTTATCATCGCAATTGCCAGTATAAAAATCACAATGCCCCGGATGGACATTTGCCACCAGAGTATATTGTCATTGGTAGCGGTAAAAATTTCTTTGATTGTTTCCATACAAACGTATAATTGAAGAGATTCAATTTTGTTTGTGCAGGATGAGTTTTTTATCTGATTAAAGAAACCCTGATACTTATATTCTCATTCACCACGATCACATACAATCCGGAAGGGGCTTCTATACCTTTATTGGTTGTTCCATCCCAGTGAGCGGGTGCATTTATTTCTTTGACCAGTTCACCTTCCCGGTTGTATATTTTTGCCTTGCCCTGGAATTCTATATAATAAGTATCCGCAATGCCATCCCTATTCGGATAAAACACGGGATCACAATCTTCATTCCTCGAGATATTGATTTTATCTTTTATAATTACTTCGCAGCCTTGTGTATTTTTTATGGTTAGTTCATAGGGGCCTTCTTTGGAAACAGAAAATACAGAGCTAGTATATACCTGTGTGCTTTCATTATTTTTCAAAGTATAAGTAAAAGGACGGTTGCCGCCTATAATCGAATTTTCATCGAGTTCAATTTTGATAGGATAAGTGCAGTTGATATCAGGTAGAGTATACTTCAGGTCATTAGTTACTATGCAGGGTATCATAATCACGGTGATTGCTTTTGTATTTAAAGTAATGCCTGCCAATTTAGGATTTGTATTAGTTACTATGCATGTATAAACTCCTTATATCTATTGTAAGAGAATCTATATTGAGTGTATTAATAGATGTAGCGGCAATTAATACACCGTCTTTATACCAATTATAAGTGCTGTTGGTGATAGTATCATCAAAGTTAAGATCTATGATCAGATCTTCCTGTTGAACTCCATAAAGTGTATCATAAAACCCAGGCCTTTGTGGAGAACGCCCGAAAGAAGTAAATAAAGGGTGGGCAGAACTTGGAAGCAAATCGTCAAAAGTAAGTTTGTTGTTTTGGAAACTTACCTGCGTTGTCAAACCTGGAAAAGCAGATAGATCTGGAAATGTATTCAGAAGATTATCCCGGAGATCCAGTTGTTGTAGTGGTAATCCAGTCAGGTCGGGCAGAGAAGTTAATTTATTTTTATTTACTATGACATCATTCAGTTGGGTGCAATTGGAAAGATCAGGAAGTGAAGTGAGGTTACATTCCGTTGCCAGTATTCTTCTTAAATTTACCAGGTTGGCAAAGCTGGGCAAAGTTCCTAAGGGATTGTCAGAGCAGATAATATGCTGCAGACTTATAAGATTGGATAATCCCGGAATGGAAGTAAGCTGATTATTATCGCAGAAAAAAGTTCTCAGATTGCTGAGTGCAGCAACAGAAGGGAAAGAAGTTAAATTGTTTTCTCTGCAGTACAATATCTGAAGGTTTGTGAGAGTAGATAAATTGGGCAAAGTAGTTAAATCATTGGTGTCTAGTCTCAGTTCGACCAGGTTGGTTAACCTGTCAATGTTAGGTATAAAAGTAAGATTATTGCTGCTAAGTCTCAGTCGACTGATATTTATGAAATATTCTATTCCGGTTACATCATTTATGTTTTTCCCATTACACTGAAATGTTCCACCGAGGGTTTTTGCCACGCTGGTATCTAATTGATTCCCGTTGATGATGACAGAAGGATAAGAGGCAGCTAAAAATTGTCTGAAGTTTGTATGAGGAATAGCCACCTGTGCCATCAGGTTTTTAACAGTGATTAAAAGTGTCGCAAATAATATATATCTGAATAATTTCATTTACCTGATAATGCTTATATGGCCCTGAACGTTTTGACCATTGTCATGTTTTATATTGAAATAATAAACTCCCGCTTCCAGGTCTGCACCTGAGTTATCTTTCCCATCCCAGCTCTCCGGATATCTTCTATTCATTTTTACGTGATAAACTTCTTTTCCTGTTTTATTGAAAATGCTGATCTCTGCGTTGTCTGAATCTGCCGGAAACTTCCATGTTTCTCCCTGCGCAGGCATAAAGGCATCATCAATTAATTTGTGGCAGGATTCTTTTTTAACCTGTGCTTCCTGAATAATGGAAACACAATTGTTGTCGTCTTTGATAATAATATGATAGTTTCCTTCCTGCAGGTAGCTGAAAGTATATTGCGGGGAGAAGTTATCCCCATTAACAGAGAAAGTATAAGGAGAAGCACCTCCTTCAATACTATTCAGGTCAATGGTAACAGATCCTGTTGCATGATCCTCACAGGTATTGGTCACTGTAAGATGAGCAGTAATTTTTACGCTGCTGCAATTAACAGATGTTTTATTTCCATGCACTGTTGTTTTCCCCGGTACGATCTGCGGAAGACTTGGATCATAGAAGAAATCTCTTTGAATATCTTTTACCGGTCGTTCGTCTTTTGGAAGATCAATGACCGGAATAGTTTTTATTTGAACAGGATGATCCTTTTTTTTAAAGACTTTCGTTTTCTCTGGCAGAACGTTCTTTTCAGGAGAGGCAGGGGTTTCTTTGATTGTACTATTTAAATTTCTTCGAAGACTGTTAGTTGTTTCATTATTCTTACTGCTGTAATAATATGTTCCCGCAGCCGCTGTAATAATAATAACAGCGCCTAAAATTACTTTTCCCCAGGGCTGTCCTGTATTGCCATCCGATTTTAAATCCTGTGTCATGCGCTCTTTCAGGGCAATCATCTGCTCATCAATGATAAGTTCATTGGCAATTTTCTGCGCCTCCACAAGTTCAGCGAATGTACTATCGCTTGCAATTTTTAAATTAAACTGTGCAAGTTCTTCTCCCTTCAGTTCATTGCGGAAGTAGCGGTCAATCAGCTCATATGTATGAAGTTCAGGATTCATTTTTCAATAAACTTATTACTGCTTTATTTTTCATTACCAGTTGAATCAGTTTCTGTTTGCACCTGTAATTATAGGTTTTAGCAACATCTTCACTTGAGTAGTTCATTAAACGGCAGATTTCTTTCATGCTCAGGTTGTCGTATATGGAATACGTTAATAGTTTTTTACATTCTTCGCCGATTTCCGATAACAGCCGGGAGATGGCTGTTCTTTTTTCCTCCGTGATGATATTGGCCAGCAGGTTTTCATCTGATTCATATGCTTCTTCTTCCGGGAGCTCGGCAGAACGGCTCATTCTTTTGATCCTGTTCAGCCATAAATTTTTTGCTACCGTGCAGATGAAAGAAGTTACATTGATCTTTTCTTCAAGCTTATTTTGTTTGGCTTTTTTATAAAAGATAATCACTGCATCCTGGAACAGGTCTTTCGCCTCATCATCATTCCCTTTATTTTTTTGATATAATACTTCACTTTGGGCAATACCTCTTTGTATAAAAAAGACAATACCTTATCATTATTGCCCTTTTTCAAAGCATCGATTATTTCCTGATCGGAATACTGCATGTATTCTTTTTGCCCCTTTCTTTCTTTAAAGACAGCCATGAATTAAAAAAGTAAACAAGAAAAAATGATTTTTTTACGAAACCATGTAAATATTTATTCTTTGGTATAAGAATCTGTTTACTTCTTTTGAATTTACTAATTCCGTACCAATGTCGTTTACTTAAGCTCATAATCGTTTGTAGTTCATGTGATACTGTTTTTTTGGTTTATGATTTCGCGCTTCC
>JAIERY010000396.1 GCA_019746425.1 Cytophagaceae bacterium | reverse complement strand
AATGTAAGGAAGACTACCGTTATACCCAAGTCATCACTTGTTGTAGGGACAATGACCTATGTGTGGGTAATGACCGGACAAAGCATGTTTGAGCGAAGAGTCGTAGAGACAGGAATTGAAAATAAGAAGCAAGTTGAAATCCTTTCTGGAATAAAACCGGGAGAGAAAGTGGTAAGCTACGGAGGATATATGCTTAATAGTGAATTTATCATCAGGCAGGGAAATACCATGGGAGGCATGAAAATGTAATTTCTTTAATTTTAAGATGTGGATTTGAATATTATTATAAACTTCTTAATGTAAAAATGATATCAATCACTGATTTGTTTAAGATCCGTCATCTCGTAAAAATAGTGCAATCTCTAATTTTACAGAAGAAAAGTTTAATAATATAAATATGAAAAATCAAAAATTGTCATTCCATAAATGGATGCAGTCCATAGGAATTAACTTTATGATCATAACTATTTTAGTTATGGCTTGTAAAAAAAAGGAAATTGAGACTCCTTTTCCTAATAATACGTCTTATCAATTATTTACAACTCCATTGAAACGCCCCGCAACCGTTTCAGGAACTTCAGCTTCATTTACTGCCTCTGCCGCCTCTGCTGAAGTTGTTCCCGGTTCCAATACTAGCGTTCTTGCCTACAATAATTCTGTTCCTGGCCCAACCATCAGCATCAATTTTGGGCAGACCTTAAATATCAATTTCCTGAACAGCTTGTCTGAAGGAACCAATATGCATTGGCATGGGCTGGATGTTCCCGCAAACCAGGATGGATTTCCTACAAGCATTATCGGATCGGGAGCAAATTTTAATTTTTCTTTCCCTGTTAACAACAGAGCTGGTGCATACTGGTATCACCCCCATCCTGAAGGAGCTACTGCGTCACAAGCCTATAAAGGCATGGCCGGATTTTTTATCGTAAGAGATGCAGAAGAGAGTTCTTTAAATCTTCCTTCGGGAGATTATGAGGTGCCTATAGCAATACAGGATAAAAGACTTGATGGAAATAATCAGTTAATTTATAATCCTACAAGTAATGATATTATGACAGGGTGGCTAGGAGATAAAATTGTTGTCAATGGTGTATATGCTCCATATTTAGGTGTCGCGACAAGATTTTACAGGTTCAGAGTTTTAAACGGGTCGAATGCGAGAATATACAATCTTGCCTTAAGCAACGGAGCTGATTTTTATGTGATAGGTTCTGACGGCGGGCTTCTTGCCGCGCCGGTGTCTGTTCAAAGCCTTATGTTGAGCCCTGGAGAACGAGCAGATATACTGATCAATTTTGGTAGTTATAGTGTCGGAACAGAAATCTATCTTCAAAGTAATTCCTTCACATCCATGTCTCAGGGTAATGAATTTAAAATAATGAAATTTAAAGTAGACAAAAATGAAGTAGAAACGTTTTCATTGCCTTCAAGTCTTTCTGTAATTAATACGCTTTCCCCTGCGTCTGCAGATACTATCCGTTCATTTATATTAAAAGCAGATCCTATGGGCAGTATGCCTGGAATGTCAGGAATGCATACTATAAATGATAAAATATTTGATGCCGCCAGAGTGGATGAAATGGTTAAAGCAGGTGCAACAGAAGTATGGGAGATTGAGAATACAAGCGATGAACCTCATCCGATGCATATTCACGGAGTTCAGTTTCTTGTGTTGCAACGAACCGGAGGAAGGAACTCTTTAATTGCAACCGAAAACGGATGGAAAGACACAGCTCTTCTTATGCCTGGGGAAAAAATCAAAATCATTATGAAGTTCTCCTCTAACCCGGGAAAATTTGTCTTCCATTGTCACAACCTGGAACACGAGGAAGATGGAATGATGCTTGTGTTTGAAATAATGTAATTTTTCAAAGCTATGATACTTCATAGATCTGGAACAATTGTATTTTCTATCAGGAATTTTTTAATAAAGATTGTAATCAAAAGTTTTTAAAAAGGGGATTTAATACTATAAATATTTATGAAATTTGAAACTGCTTATGTGGCCCAGCCTGATATTATTGCAAGAGATTTGAAGGTAGATCTACAAAGAGGTTTATCTGAAGAAGAAGCAAAGGGGTTACTTGAGAAATATGGGCCAAATGCAATAGAGTCAGAGAAGAAGAAAAGCATATGGAAGATTTTCTTCTTCCAGTTCAAAAGTCCAATGGTGCTTCTACTGATGGTAGCGGCAGGCCTGTCTTTTTACTTTCAGGAATATCTCGACGGAGTTGCTATTTTAATTGTAATTCTTATCAATGCTTTAATAGGTTTCTATATGGAGTTTCAGGCGACACGCTCCATGAATGCTCTTAAAAAGCTGGTGTCTGTTCCTGCCAAAGTTATTCGTAATGGTAAGCTTCGTGAAATTCCTTCCGAAGGCATAGTCCCAGGAGATATTTTATTCGTCGAGGCCGGAGATATGATACTTTCCGATGCCAGAATATTTCAGTCAATGCAGTTTGAAGTAGATGAGTCCGCACTTACCGGTGAATCTTTGCCCGTAGCTAAAGCGAGTAAGTTATTGACAGAGAATACACCTCTGGCAGAACGGACTAATATGCTTTATAAAGGAACGTTTGTGACGAAAGGGAATTCAAAAGCGATTGTGACAGGGACAGGAATGAATACGGAACTTGGGAAAATTGCATCGATGGTTCACAAAGCGGAACAAGCAGCTACGCCTTTAGAGAAAAAACTGGAAAAGTTCAGTAAAAAACTGATCTGGATAACGCTAGCCTTGGTAATTGTTATTTTCATTGCGGGTCTGATGCAGGATGCAAATTTTGTAAAAGTAATAGAGACGTCTATTGCTTTGGCAGTAGCAGCTATTCCTGAAGGACTTCCCATTGTAGCAACACTTGCATTGGCACAGGGAATGCTGCGAATGGCTAAGCATAATGTTATTGTGAAAAAACTTGCCGCAGTTGAAACCCTTGGAGGCACGAATGTCATATGTACAGATAAAACCGGTACGCTTACAGAAAATAAAATTGAGGTTAATACCATTGAAATTCCTTCCGGAAAATCTGAGATTAAATATGGAAGAAACAATCAAGTAGAGCTTCCCAAAGAGATTGAAGAAAGTCAGAATTATAAATTAATTAGTCAAAGCTGTGTTTTATGTAATACAGCAAATCTTGAATTCAAAGGCGGACAAACAGTGGAAGTCGGCGATCCGTTGGAAGTAGGTTTACTGAAGTATGCTGTGTATGCTGGAATAAACATTGAGGCTTTAAGGAATGAATATCCTGAAATAAGAGAAGAAGCATTTTCTTCCGAAACAAAGTTGATGGGAACGCTGAACAAGGTGGGAGAAAAGTACATGGTATTTGCTAAAGGGGCTGTAGAAGAACTAATAGCGAGATGCCGCTACATTCTTATCGATGGAGTACAAAATGAATTTGATCAGGTTAAAAAAACGGAATGGATTTCAAAATCTGAGACTATGGCAGCGGAAGGCTTGAGGTTGCTTGGCTATGCTTATAAAGACAATGCCGCTGATGATGAAACGTTCATGAAAGATCTTACTTTCCTTGGCATACTCGGATTGCTTGATCCTGCAAGGAAGGAAGTCCCTGCTGCTATTGCTGAATGTAAAAGTGCAGGAATTAAAGTGATAATGATCACCGGAGACCATCCCGCAACTGCTAAAAATATCGGATTAAAGCTTGGATTATTAGATGACGTCGGAGGAATGGTGATGCATGGGAATGAAATGAAGGATTATAGTTCTTTGATGCCAGAGGATAAAAAACGCTGGCTTGATACAAAGATATTTGCAAGGGTAACGCCAAAACAAAAGATCGACCTGGTAACGCTTCTACAGGAAGATAAGTCAATTGTTGGTATGACAGGCGATGGCGTCAATGATGCGCCAGCAATAAAGAAAGCCGATATAGGGATTTCAATGGGGCTGAGAGGAACACAAGTAGCTCAGGAGGTCTCTGATATGGTATTAAAAGATGACTCTTTTACTTCAATAGTAGTTGCTATTAAGCAAGGAAGGATCATCTTTGAAAACATTAAAAAATTTGTTACCTACTTGCTGTCCTGCAATATGAGCGAATTATTTGTAGTTGCTTCTGCTTCTCTAATGAATTTGCATTTTGCACTTATTCCTTTGCAGATTTTATTTATCAACCTTATCACGGATGTCTTACCTGCATTGGCGCTAGGAGTAAGTGAAGGCAATCCGTTGATAATGCAGAATAAACCACGTGATCCTGAAACGGAAATTATCAGTACAAGGCGTTGGATTGCTATAGTTGTTTATGCGGCAGTATTAACGGGTTGTGTTCTCAGCGCAGTATTTTTCAGTCATTATTTTTTCCATAATGCGGAAGGATGGAACCCAGCCCTTTGTAATAATATACTTTTCTATACATTAATTTTTTCGCAGCTCTGGCATGTATTGAACATGGCTTCTGCAAAAGCTTCATTCTTTAACAACGAGGTTGTTAAAAATAAATATGTATGGATGGCTATTTTTTCCTGCCTTGCGCTTGTTGTCCTATCTTATTGGATACCCGTTATGAGAAAAGTGCTTGGTATTTACCCGATGAGTTATTATGACTGGTTGGTTTGCCTTGGATTCAGTGGACTTTCACTAGTGATCATACAAATATTGAAAAGGATAAAAGCCATTTTATGACCATGCTGAAAACAGGCGAGGCACAACTACTAAATTGATGTCAGTAAAAAAAATATACGTACAAAAAGCATCAGGCGAAAAAGTAATTTTTTCTGAACAAAAGCTCCGCAGATCTTTATCAAAGGTCTGTCAGGATAAGAAAACGATTGATCAAATCATACATACGATCATGGCTGACTTGGTGCCTGGAGCCTCTACTCAAAAAATTTATAGCGATGCTTTTGCTCTTTTAGCAAGAGTCTCAAGACCTGCCGCCGGTAAATATAAACTTAAGGCTGCCATCATGGAGTTAGGCCCTTCCGGTTATCCATTTGAAAGATATGTCGGGGAAATATTGAAGTATCAGGGATTTGATGTTCAGGTGGGTCAGATCGTGAAAGGACATTGTGCGAACCATGAAGTTGATGTAATCGCTATTAAAGAGGATAAGCATTTCATGATAGAATGTAAATTTCATAATCGTCCCGGGTTTCAATGCGATGTAAAAATTCCACTTTATATACAAGCAAGGTTTGAAGATGTTGAAAAACAGTGGAAATGCCTGCCAGGACATTCTGAAAAATTCCATCAGGGTTGGGTGGTTACAAATACCAGATTTACGAGCGATGCGATACAATATGGAAACTGTATCGGCTTAAATCTGATTGGCTGGGAATACCCTGTAAAAGGAAGTTTGAATGACATGATTGATGAATCAGGTTTATATCCCCTAACCTGTCTTACCACTCTTACAAATATTGAAAAGGAAAAACTGCTTGAAAACAAGATTGTGCTCTGCAGACAATTATGCGAAGATGAAAAACTTTTGGAATACATTAATGTAAACCCGCGAAGAATTACTGAAATAATAAAAGAAGGACATGCTTTATGTCATGATCCTGCTTATAAAAATACGTTTAAATAATTTTTTATGGATTCAAAAATAACAATTCATTTTCTGGGCGCCGCAGGAACAGTAACAGGTTCAAAATACCTTGTTAAAGTAAGCGGCAAACAAATACTAATTGACTGCGGGATGTTTCAAGGCTTGAAGGAATTGCGTCTCCTGAACTGGGATTACCTTCCGGTTAATGTTGCTGATATTGATATGGTATTGCTTACCCATGCCCATCTTGATCATACCGGCTTTTTACCAAGGCTTGTGAATATGGGTTTTAAAGGAGCCATCCTGGGAACAGAGCCTACCCTTGATATTGCTGAAATTATTTTAAAAGACAGCGGGAAAATACAGGAGGAAGAAGCAGAAAGAGCAAATCGTGAGGGTTATTCTAAACATACACCTGCGAAGCCATTGTATAATCTTATAGATGTAGAGCAGACAATTCCATTATTCTCATCTCAGCCTTTAAATGAATGGATCACAATTTATGAGGGAATACGGATACGGTTCCGGTATAACGGTCATATTGTTGGTGCGACGTTTATCGAGATGGAAGCGGCAGGAAAAAGATTTGTGTTTTCAGGAGATATAGGAAGGGAGAAAGACATATTGCTTTTCCCTCCGGAAAGGCCAGAGAAAGCCGATATCCTTTTTATTGAAAGCACTTATGGAGACCGACTGCATCCTGAGGTTGAGGCAGAAAAGGAATTGCAGGAAGTTATTTCAGAAGTATATCAAAAGCAAGGTATTTTGATTATCCCCAGCTTTGCTGTAGAACGTACTCAAAGCCTTATGTACCTTTTATGGAAGATGCAGAAGAATAAAGTTATTCCTGACCTTCCAGTCGTTATGGATAGCCCAATGGGTAGGAGTGTGCTGAATATTTTTCATCATTCACCTCAATGGCACAAACTCCCTCCGGAAGAGTGTGCGGAAATGTGCGAGAAAATAAAAGTAATTAAAACAGTTCCTGAAAGTAAAATCATGCTGAAGGATAACAGTCCCAAAATAGTTATAGCCGGAAGTGGAATGGTTACAGGAGGAAGGGTCCTTGGATACCTTGAAAAATTTATCGGTAATCCTAAAGCAACTATTCTGCTTGTAGGGTATCAGGCTGAAGGAACCCGGGGGCGTGATCTTGTAGAAGGTAAAAACAAAATAAAAATGTTTGGAAAATATCATTATGTAAAAGCAGATATAAAAAACATTCAGGGACTATCAGGACATGGAGACCAGAGCGAGTTAATTAAATGGATGGGAAATCTTGAGAAAGCGCCTGAAAAAATATTTATCGTTCATGGTGAATCTTTACCGGCGGAAACATTTAAAAGTAAAATTAAGGAAGTATATGGGTGGAATGCCATTATTCCTTCCTTGTATGATATAGTCGAAATATAAATATGCACAAATCAAATAAACTCATTTTTAAAAACCTCTGGATCAATACACAGCAGGAACATGTAGTGTATATGAGGTCTGATTGTCATGTCTGCAAATCGGAAGGATTTGAAGCACTGACCCGGGTCAGAGTGTCCCTGGGAGATAAATCCATTATAGCCAGTCTCAATACTACTGAATCAGAACTTTTGTCACATGGTGAGTTAAGCCTTTCCACAGGAGCAATGAAAGCTTTGAACGTTAAAGAGGGTGAATGGCTTACCGTATCTCATTTATCTCCGGTTACTTCCATGAAATATGTCCGTTCCAAAATTTATGGCCATGAACTTGATGAAAAAGCGTGTTCAGAAATTATAAAGGATATAGCAGATGGAAATTATTCCAATATTGATATCGCCGCTTTTGTTTCAGGATGTGCAGGAAGGATGAGTGTGGAAGAAACAATCGGTCTTACAAAGGCAATGATCAATGTTGGAGAGAAGATCGTTTGGCACAATCCTCTGGTGGTAGATAAACATTCCGTTGGAGGACTTCCGGGAAACAGAACAACTCCGATTGTGGTGGCAATTATTGCAGCAGCAGGCTTGATCATTCCCAAAACTTCTTCACGGGCTATTACCTCACCAGCAGGTACAGCGGATACGTTGGAAACGATTACGAGGGTATCCTTAACAATGGAGGAAATTAAAAAAGTTGTCGAGAAAGAAGGAGGATGTTTTGCCTGGGGCGGCTCAGTAAAACTGAGTCCAGCTGATGATGTTTTGATAAGAGTTGAAAGGTCCTTGGATATTGACAGCGAAGGCCAGATGATTGCGTCCGTATTATCAAAAAAGGTAGCAGCCGGATCTACTCACGTAGTTATTGATATTCCGGTAGGTGAAACTGCCAAGGTACGAAGTAAAGAAGCCGCACAAAAGCTTAAAGTGGAGATGGAGAGAGTTGGAGAATCAATCGGGCTTAAGCTAAAAGTGCTTATTAACGATGGGTCTCAGCCTGTAGGAAGAGGGATTGGCCCATCACTGGAAGCGATGGATGTCTTGTCTGTACTACAGAATGAAAAATCAGCGCCGCAGGATTTAAAGGAGCGAGCTTTACTATTGGCGGGTACATTGCTTGAACTGGCAGGGAAAGCAACGGAAGGAAGAGGCATCATGCTGGCTAGGGAAATACTTGAAACCGGAAGAGCAATGCACAAATTTACGGCAATTTGTAATGCTCAGGGAGGATTTACAAAACCTCAATTTGCAAAATATAAATATGATATTAAATCGGATGTAGCCGGTAAGATAATAAGAATTGATAATC
>JAIERY010000094.1 GCA_019746425.1 Cytophagaceae bacterium | reverse complement strand
TTCTTTATAAGGAAATTATAAATTGTTTTAGCACGATCGGTTGCCAGCTTAATGTTAAACTCTTCATCGCCCAGCGGATCAGGATGGGCTGTGATTTTCAGTTTCACAGTCGGATAATGCTGCATATAACCCAACAGGTTCTTCAATATATTTTTAGAAAATTCAGTGATTTCATCTGAATGGTTGAAAGGGAAATGTACAGTATAAAATACATACTCTCCTACTACCGGAGCCTTGTCAGCCTGCTGCTTTAAGTAAACTGCTTTGAAATCTTCAAGTAATTTACCGTAAAGTTCATCTCCGGGCCTCAGCATGGTAGAATCCTTGATGGAAAGATATTTACTATGCGCATCATCATCAGTATCAAGGATCATAAATTCAATCCTTCTGTTATTCTGTCTTCCTTCTTCTGTGGTATTGGAATCAATAGGTTGAACTTCCCCAAACCCTTTTGCGAATATTTTATTTTTTTCAATGCCTTTGTCCACCAGGTACTGCACCACAGAGACAGCACGTGCCTGTGAAAGCACCAGGTTGTATTCGTGCGTAGACTGGTCATCGGTATGTCCTGATATCTGTACATGCAGGTCAGGATTTTTCTTCAGCACATCAAATAATTTATCTAATTCAACGCGCGACTCAGGTCTTAGCTCAGCTTTATCCGTATCGAAGAATATATTTTTCAATACAGAGCTTGCTCCTGCTTTAAACGGATTCAGGTATATGTCTTTTCTGTATTCAGAGTATTCTGCCATCGTCGGAAGTGTGATATTCTCAGAATGATAAAGATATTTTTGCTTCTGGATAGAAATGCCATAGTTTTTTCCAGAAGGAAGCGCTATGGAAAACTTACCGGAGTAAGAATCGGATTTAAATACACCCACCACTTTGCCGCTCTCATTGTCCATTACTACTACTTCTGCCGTAAGCGGACTTTTTGTATCAGCATCAAATACCCTTCCTATCATCAGGGCCATAGAGTGCGCTCCCTGTATGTTTGTCGCCATATAGATATCTTTTCCGCCATAACTGTCGTCTCTTGCAGAAGAGAAGTAAGCTCTTTTTCCATCGGCAGACCATACAATGTAAATATCATCTCCTGCTGTATTGAAAGGAAATCCTATGTTTACAGGTTCTGACCAGGTTTGGGTAGTCTCATCATATACACTTTTAAAAATATCGAAGCCTCCTATGGATTTATTTCCATTAGAGCTGAAGTATAACGTTTTCCCGTCAGGATGAATAAAAGGTCCGTCTTCCTCAAATGTAGTATTGATCTCGTTACTTAATCTCACGGGCGGCCCCCACTCTCCTGTTTCTGTTTTCTTCACCATGTAAATATCCCTGTCTTTTCTCTCCGGATTTTCCGGACGCGGGCGATTGCTGCTGAAAAAGAACATATCTCCGGAGGGAGAAATGCTGCCGCTTGGCTCCCAGTATTCTGAGTTGATTCCTTTTACAAGCTGTGGCGCAGTCCAGTCTATGACTTTATATTCTGAGAAATATATATGCCCGGTAGGCTCTTCTGAATAAGAGTCAGCCGAACGATAAATGTAAAGCGTCTTTCCGTCACCGGATAAACATACCGTGGCATCATGATCTTTGGTATTGATAATGTTTCCCATATCTTTCGGAGCTTTCCATCCAGAGTCGGTTTTAGTCGAAATGTATATATCTTCGTAATACAGATCATCCACCGGATCCTTGCTTCCTCCCGTTGTTGTCGGCCTTCTGGAAGTGAACATCATTTCAGTCTCATCCAATGACAATACGGGCATATAGTCAGGATAAGGCGAGTTTACTTTATCGCTCAGGTTAATGATCTCCACTTCATGCGGCCTTTTCAAAAGCTCCAGGCCTAATTTGCATTTGTGGATCTCTGCCTGTATTTCATCTGCGGTATGAGGATATTTTTTATCTGTGTTCTTCGCTATCATTTCTATATACTTTTCATAATAGGTGATAGCATCCTCAAAATGGTGTGCCAGGTGAAAAGTTTTGGCAAGAAAATAATTGAAGTCGCTTACAGTGTTTGCGCTTTCTTTGGTGCTTTCTTTAAAGTACTTCAAAGCTTTATCCGCTTCGCCCAGTTTGAAATAACATACTCCAAGGTAATACTTGAAGTTGGAGTTTTCCGGATGCTCATCCACCAGCTGCTGGAATAATTCCTTTGCCGCGGCGTATTCTTCTATACGCAGGTACTCTTTGGCAAGGTGAACTGTTTTCTTATCGTGAAAATTCTTTTGAGAATATCCCTGAAAAAAGCATAACGTGAAAAGTAAAGCAAATAAGAATTGTAGGTTTGTTTTTTTCACTTGATAAAAGGTTAGGGTTGAAAATCCTTATAAAAGCTGATTCAAGTTAATAAGATTTTGAAAAAATGACAATTTAAAATAAAATTGAGGATTTTATAGCTCCTCTATACAATAATCTTTCCATATGCCGGGCTTTTACAAAATCTTTGCTGTTCCTATAGCATCCCCGTGTTTCTATGCTCTACTCGTCTTTCGCTTTAATTTTTGAAAGATCTGCTTCGCTGTCCTTGCCGTACAGATCCTTCGGAAAGTCTGGCTGCTTTATCAGCATCGTGCCTCTCAGAGCATATTATTTCTTTCCTTCATGCATGATCAGCTTCATGTGCGCCGGAGACACATGCTTCTGCATGCTAATTGTTGAAGTAGGTAATATAGAAGAATCTTTAACTACATTGCCTTTGTTTTCCTTTGTCTGAGATTCGTTACAACAACTGTAAAGACAAACTGTAAGAAAACCAATAAAAAATATTTCATAAAAATTATTTATTCCGTTTTAAGTGTACCGAATATCGGTGTATTTTTTTTGATCATATCCTCTCTCACAAATAAGCCTGAAGGAGTCAGCTTGCTTTCCTTCCACTTGCCTGTCCAGCTTGCGCCAAAAATTAAGATAGATGCAGTTTCTTCCTTATCAGAGATAGACCAGTTGCAATAGCTGATTTTATTTTGATCCATAAAATCCCACCATTTTTTAGTCTCTTCATAATCCAGTACTCCATTCCCCGATGCTTCACAGGTGCCATACTCTGTCACGAAAATACATATTCCATTGTCAAGCGCTTTTTGTGCTTCTTCTCTGAGCCAGTCTTTATGAGTGGCGGCATAAAAGTGAAGGGTGTACGCGGTATTTGGATCAGAGATTTTATCCAGGGATGCTTCATGAACCAGCTGAGACCATTGCCTGGTACCGACAATTACAATGTTGTCAGGGTCATATTCACGTATGGCTTTGATCACTGTATCGGCATAGGGCTTGATATCATCTGACCAGGAAGTTTCCTGCAAGGGTTCGTTGTAAATCTCATAAAGCACATTGGGATAACTGCCATACTTTTTTGCCATCTCTGAAAAAAATTTCTTCGCAGTGTAGGGATCCATATGCGCCTGGTGGCTATGGTAATCTATGACCACATAGATGCCTGCATCAATTGCCGCCTTTACAACCAGCTTTACTCTCTCCAATTGATCATAAGGCTGATCGGCATAACCTCCATGGTCAACACCCATGGCTGCTCTTATGACGGTGCATTTCCAATCGTCTTTCAGCCATTTCACTACTCCTGCATTATAATAAGCTCCCTGCCACTGGCTCCAGAAATAAGACATGCCTCTCAGCTGAACCGTATCGCCATACTGACCGATGATATATTTTCCTTTCACAGAAAGCTGTCCGTATTTTTCGACAATGGTCTTCTGTGCCTGAAGAGGAATCTGAAATAATAATACAATTAGCAATACAGATACTATATGGGAAATCTTCATCTTCTTATCTTACTTTTTCTTATTTTCTTTGGGCGCTTTAGCTTTTTTCACCGGCTTTCTTTGCAAGGCAAATATGGGAGTGTTTTTCAGAAGCAGTTCTTTCTTTACCACTTTTCCTGATTCTGTGATCTGCTCATCTGTCCACCCTCCTGTTCCGCTTGCTCCTGGTTTTAAAGCAGCGGAAGTTTCCTCTTTATCGGCAACAGACCAGTTGCACCAGCTGATCTTGTATTTGTCCATGAAGTCATACCATAACTGTGTTTCTTTGTACTCGAGTTTTCCGTCACCGCTGGCTTCGCATGTTCCGTATTCTGAAACAAACAAGGCTATTCCATTATCCATCGCTCTTTTGGCTTCATCTCTCAGCCACTTACGGTGAGTGGTAGCATAATAGTGAAGTGTATAAACTGTGTTGGGATCTTTGATTTTATCCTGGGCAGCCTCATTCACCATTTGCGACCATTGTCTGGTACCTACAATTACAATGTTGTCGGGATCATACTGGCGAATGGCTTTGATGATGGTGTCTGCATAAGGCTTGAGATCTTTTGACCAGTTAGGCTCTTTTAAAGGCTCGTTATAGATCTCATAAAATACATTGGGATATTTTCCATATTTCTCTGCCATCTCAGAGAAGAATTTTTTTGCCGGCTCAGGATTGGTATGCGCCTCATGGCTATGATAATCGATGATGACATAAATTCCCAAAGCAATCGCCGCATCTACCACTTTTATTACTTTGGCTTTTTCTGCATCCGGATTGGTAAGATAGCCGCCGGACTCTACTCCCATCGCTGCTCTTACGACTGTACATTTCCAGTCATCCCTTAACCACTTGATAGCTTCAGGAGTATAATATTGTCCCATCCACTGGCTCCAGAAAAGGGACATGCCTCTGAGCTGCACAGTATCTCCATACTGGCTCATAATATAATTTCCCTTCACGGAAAGTTGTCCGTAATAGTCCACCACTGTGCCTTGTGCAAACAAAGGTGCCTGCAGCATTAAAGCGAAAACTGCGGAGAGGAAGCATGATTTCAGTTTATTCATCTTGTATAAATTTTGATTAAGGTTAATAAGCCAAATTAATAAAAAATATCCATCTTCTGGCTTTAATTCGCTTCAAAATACAGGCCAGAATAGTTTAAAATTAAGATTATCTGCTAAAATTAGAATGACTATATTTGCCAAAAAAGCACCTCAAATTTACACCATGAGACCTTTCAATATGAAGCTTCTGATTGCACTGGGCTGTTTTATTCCTTTGTTTGCCCGCAGCCAGAATAAGGCTACTAATCAGAATCTTTACGATACAGTTCCTAACATGCCGGAACACTACGAAAACAGAGTAAAACTCTTTGAAAATGAAAAAATTGTTACAGGTAAAATCATTTTTTTGGGCAACAGCATTACAGAAATGGGACCCTGGCACAAGCTACTTAATGACAGCGCTGTTATCAACCGGGGAATCGGAGGCGATGTAACTTTCGGAGTGCTCAGGAGGCTGGATGATATTATTAACAGAAAACCATCAAAGCTTTTTATCATGATAGGAATAAATGATATAGGAAAAGATATTCCTGTTACCGTGATCGCAGCCAACTACCGGAAGATTATTGAAAGAATCAGCAAAGAAAGTCCGGCTACAGAAATTTATATACAAAGTATTTTACCTGTGAACAGCTCATATCCTTTTTTCCCACAGCACTATGACAAACTGGAATATGTCATTAAGACCAATAAATTACTAAAGGACCTGGCAGCTGAAAAGCATATCAGATTCATTAATTTATTTCCTCTCTTCCTTGATAAAAAAGGAAAGCTGGATTATCAGTATACCACTGATGGTTTGCATCTCAATGAAAAAGGATATATGCTTTGGGTAAATTATTTAAAAAAAGAAAAGTTGATTTAAGGCTTTTCAGAGCAGTATTATAGTTATGCCAAATATTTGAGGAAACTTTTTCTTTACTAACTTTGTAGTATATTGAAGTCTCCAATCGGTCTAAATAATTCAAGTATATGATAATTCTTATTTTCTTTGTCCTGCATTGGTATATTTCGCTTTTTGCACAGACTTTCTTCCATCACAGATATGGGGCGCATAAGATGTTTCAGATGAATAAATTCTGGGAGAGGTTTTTTCATGTGTTTGCTTACCTCACCATGGGGTCTTCCTATCTGACACCAAGGGCTTATGGAATCATGCACAGAATGCATCATGCATACAGTGATACAGAAAAAGATCCTCACTCTCCCCATCATCATCAGAATGTATTCACTATGATGTGGCATACCAGAAAAACATATAATGACCTTGTTGACAGAGTTGCGCCTACAGAAGACAGATTTACCAAAGACCTACCTGAATGGAAATTTATAGATAACCTCGGTGAAGCAGGGCTTTCCAGGATTGCATGGGGTATTCTATACATCATCTTCTATGTGGTATTTGCAGCCCAATGGTGGATGTTTCTTTTACTGCCTATACATTTTCTGATGGGTGCAGTGCATGGCGCTATCGTTAACTGGTGCGGACATAAACTGGGCTATTCCAATTTTGATAATAATGATCAATCTAAAAATACACTGGTATTTGATTTCCTGATGCTGGGAGAATTATTCCAGAACAACCATCACAAAAATTACCAGAGAATAAAATTTTCTTCCCGTTGGTTTGAAATAGATCCGACTTATCCGGTGATAAAAGTATTGCTTTGGCTGAGAATTATCAGGCTCAAGCCGGTTCCTGTAGGAAAGAATATCACTTAAAAATATTATTGAAAATTTTACGAAGCCTGTAGAGACATATCTCTGCAGGCTTCTTGTTTTTTGTGCCTGTTGGTTTTGATCGAGCAGGCAATTGCCTTAACAAATCTCCGTAAAAATCCATTATATATTATATAGGAGAAAAAGATATGGAAGGGCCGTCATTGGTAATTCTTTCGGAAGAGCTAAAGTCTTTTGTCAATAAAAGAGTGCTGGATGTAAGCGGGAACAGCAAGCAGGACATACTACGTCTCTGTGGCAGAAAAATCAAAGAGATAAAAAGCTGGGGCAAGCACCTGCTGATCAGGCTTGACAAATTTTCAGTACGCATACACTTTCTCATGTTTGGCAGCTATCGCATCAATGAAAAAAAGGACAGCGCTCCCCGCCTGTCGCTGGCATGTAAAGACGGTGAAATTAATTTTTATTCCTGTTCAGTTAGCTTTATAGAAGAAGATATAGACGAAATCTATGATTGGAAAATAGACATCATGTCGGATGAATGGGATGAGAAAAACATACGTCAGAAAATAAAAAAAGGGAAGAACAGCATGGTATGCGATGTGCTCATGAATCAGAATATTTTTGCCGGTGTAGGGAATATTATCAAGAATGAAGTATTGTTTAATCTGCATCTTCATCCTGAAACATTGATCAAAGACCTTAGTTCCAGACAGATCAAAGATCTTGTGAAAGAAGCCCGTGATTATTCCTTTAAATTTTATGAATGGAAAAAGATCTACGAATTAAAAAAGCACTGGCAGATTTACAGGAAAAGCAAATGTCCCCGCTGTGGATTTCCGGTGAAAATCAAGCCAACCGGCAAAGGAATGCGTCGAAGTTTTTATTGCACGGGCTGCCAGGTGAAGTATAAAAAATAGGAATAAAAAAAAGACCGCCGTTAAGGAGGTCTTTTTTTTGTAAAGCATTAAAATCTTTAAAGAATATATATCACTTCTTATCTCAATACTTCTACGTTTACAGCGTTAAGGCCTTTTTTGCCTCTTTGCACTTCGTATTTCACCTGGTCATTTTCACGAATCTCATCGATAAGACCTGAAGAGTGTACGAAGATATCTTCGCTTGCGTCATTTGGTTTAATAAACCCAAATCCTTTTGAGTTATTAAAAAATTTTACTGTTCCTTGATTCATTGTTTTTAATTGTAATTTATGTACTAACACTAAAACGATAAAGAAGTTCATAATATGTTTCTTTATCTGCATATAATTATTGAAAGTGGTAAAACTTAGGATAATTATTTAATTAAGAAAGGCGAAACAACAAAAACTGTGGTATAATTTAATATAGAGCAGGTAGAAGTTGAAGCACAATTGCTTAAAATGCTCTGCAAGATAAGTATAATATTATTATAATCCAAATTTTGTAAATCGTCAGCCAAATCTGGACAAAAGTTTAGTAAAAAGTTAAGGTGCAAAAAAGCTTAAAATGACTGTTCCCTGGTCTGTGCAATTTACCATTACCCTCCCCTGCTGGCAAAATATTTCAAAAAACTTCAATAAGATATTCTAATGTCTCTTCTTATTAATAGGAGCATAAAATAGTATACTTTTATATTCTATGCGGCGTACCTGACGTGCTTTTCATGGAAATACTT
>JAIERY010000085.1 GCA_019746425.1 Cytophagaceae bacterium | reverse complement strand
AAGAGCAAAGAAATAATTTTTGAAAGGGAGAAGAAAGATAATTTCGTATTGGTTCATACCAAAGAAACAGTCAACAATAAAGAAAAAATATTAACTCAATCCGTTTATAAAGGAAATACGGGCTGCTGATTTTATAATTATATCTATGCTCAAAGACATTCCTCTTTACGTCACGCTGCTGTTTGGATTTACTACAGCTTTGGGAGTATTTCTCTTCCTCAATGCCAGCAGGAATTCTATACCTGCTGGTGCAACACTTATGATATGGCTCGTACTCCAGTCAGGAATTGCACTAACCGGATTTTATACTGTGACAGACAGTTTACCGCCCAGATTTTTATTGCTGGTATTACCTCCGCTTATAACTATCATATTACTCTTTCTTTTACCTGCAGGGAGAGCTTTTATAGACAAATTTGACTTCAGAACACTTACTTATATTCACACGGTAAGAATACCTGTAGAAATAGTATTGTATTTATTATTTGTAAATGGGAAGGTTCCTGAACTGATGACTTTTGAAGGAAGAAACCTTGATATACTATCTGGCATCAGCGCGCCTTTCATCGGATACTTTGGTTACGAGAAAAAGAAGCTGAGCAAAACTGTAATGCTTATATGGAACTTCATTTGTCTGGCGCTTTTATTTAATATAGTCATTCACGCTGTTTTATCAGCTCCTTCACCTTTTCAAAAGCTTGCTTTTGAAAAGCCAAATGTAGGAGTGCTGTATTTTCCATTCGTATGGCTGCCATGCTGTGTGGTGCCTTTGGTATTATTTTCTCATGTGGCGTGTATAAGGGAACTTTTAAAGAAGCAGATTATATAAAATTTTTAATACAAATACCATGAGCCCAAGAGAACTTTTAGAAAAATGGATATATGCATTCAACATGGCAGATGCGGAAGCCTTAGCTGATTTGTATACCGATGAGGCAGTCAATCATCAGGTAGCAAATGAGCAAATTACCGGCAAAAGTAATATAAAAGAAATGTTTGCCCAGGGATTTGCCAATGCAGAAATGATCTGTATTCCGGAAAATATTTTTGAAGATGGAGAATGGGCAATCATGGAATGGAAAGATCCTCAGGGCCTGAGAGGCTGCGGTTTCTTTCATATTATGAATGATAAAATAATTTTTCAGAGAGGATATTGGGACAAGCTATCTTTTCACAAGCTGCATAACACACCCATGCCATGAATATTTACCAGTACAAAGACAACCTGGAATCTGCCAGGCTCAAAACAAGATTTTTAACTTCAAATGATATTGAACCCTGGTCTGATTTTTTTAAGGATAAAGAGTCAATAGAATTTTTTCCTAATGCCATTGCCGGTTCTTATATAGAAAGTTCAAAAAACTGGATTGACAGGCAAATACTCAGGTATACCGAAAAGCGTTATGGACTTCAGGCATTGATTCATAAAGACACTCGTGAATTTATCGGACTATGCGGATTATTGGCACAAGTGGTGAATGGAGAACCAAAGATAGAAGTTGGCTATCATGTTCTGAAAAAACATTGGGGCCAGGGTTATGCACCGGAAGCGGCAAAGCTGTTTATTAACTATGCATTCATGAATAATCTGACTACTTCTGTTATCTCCATTATAGATATTGGAAATATCAAATCCCAAAGGGTAGCGGAGAAAAATGGTTTGGTAAAAGTTAAGCAAACCAGGTATCAGGATCTTGATGTTTTTATATACGAGATTAATAAGAAGAGTTGTTATTACAGGCATATGTAAAAATTTGCCATTATAGCTACCGGATTGCTTCGGCATTACTTTAATAGTTTTTTTTATTAAAACCATCACCAGTCATCATCACTAAAATATTCTTCCTTTGCCTCGCAATGACGTTCTTAAATAAGACTTTCAGCTTAACAAAATCCTCCTTATCTTTAGTTTTTATTACTTAACACCAGATAATCCTTTCACAAGGAATGAACATAGGATTCGACGCAAAGAGGTTATACAATAATTTTACCGGCCTGGGGAATTACAGCAGGACCTTGCTGCATAGCCTGTCTCAATCCTTTCCTCATGAAACTTTTTATTTATATACGCCAAAAATTAACCACCGCCAGAAAACAGAAGTCTTTTTAAATAATCCCTCTTTCAAAAGCATATTACCTTCCGGCTTTTCTCCATTATGGCGAAGCAGAGGAATCGTAAAACAGTTAAAAAAAGATGGGATAAATATTTTCCATGGACTGAGCAATGAAATACCGCACGGCCTGGCTGAAAATAAAATCAAAAGCGTGGTCACCATCCATGACCTGATCTTTAAAATTTATCCTTCTACTTATTCTTTCATTGACAGAAAAATCTATGATTATAAATTCGGGCATGCCTGTGTCAATGCAGATAAAATCATTGCCATCAGCGAAAGCACTAAAAAGGATATCATTCATTACTACAACATACCTGAAGAAAAAATAAAGGTGATCTACCAGGCATGTGACCCGGTATTTTATGAAGAGACAAAAGCTGAGCATACAGCAAGCATTGTTAAGGAATATAACTTACCCAAAGATTACCTGCTATATGTAGGCTCGGTGATAGAGCGTAAAAATTTAAAAACTATTATTAATTCATACGATCACTTGCCAAAAGATTTAAGAATTCCATTGGTAGTGATTGGCAACGGAAGAGAATATAAAAAAGAAGTACAGCAGCTGATCGCTGACAAAAACCTCTCACAGTATGTGATTTGGGTAGAGCATGTAAAAAACAATAAACACCTGCAGGCCATCTACCAGCATGCGCAAATGCTTATCTACCCTTCCATCTATGAAGGTTTTGGTTTACCCATAGCAGAAGCTTTACTCAGCAAGACCCCTGTGATCACCTGCAATGTTTCTTCTCTCCCCGAAGCCGGAGGACCGAATTCCTACTATTTAAATAAGTCAGATGATACGAAAGCAATGGCTATAGGTATAGAGAAAATTCTTACAGATACTACACTTCGTGAAAAGATGAAAACAGAAGGGTATGTTTATGCGAGAAATAAATTTGATGCGAAGGAAATATCAAAAGGAATTTTTAATTTGTGTAAAAATATCCTGTAATAAAGGATTAAGTTTGAAAAAATAAAACTTAATTTCAGTAATATCCTGTGTGTATGCCCTTTTTATCTTGTCAAAACTTTGATCGGTGTTTCGTGTACCTGTATCTACGCGGATGCGTTTACTATATTTACAGTTGGTTTAAAGTAAATTAATTTACAATGAAAGTAATTGTCTTATAATCCGTATCTGTCTGCACCTTCACCAAATACACTCCATTCCCCAAAGGAAGATTAAAATCCATTAAATATTTATCACTATTTGAATCTATACGGTTAGTGATTGGTAAACCCTGAGAATTAAATATTCTTACATCTAAATCCTGAATTATATCTAATTCAATTTCAATTTTAAACTCACCGAAGTTAGGATTCGGATATAATTTTATTACTCTGATTTTATTCAAGCCTAAACTTACCGTCCCTGATGAACTTGTATCAACAGGAGGTATAAAGAAGGTAATATTTTTACTCAAGCTATCAATGCACTCCCCTAAATAAGCTGTAAGCTTAATCGTATATCTTCCATCATTTTCAAAAAGTAATACAGGGCTTTCAGGATTACCATTTATGATTTGAGGGGAACCTTCAAAAATCCAGTTAATAGAATCTGGAAGAGGCTGAGAAATTTCAACAAACACTACGGTATCACCTAACGCTACAAAGCTTGGTAAAATAAAATTAGCTTGCAGAGCTTCATTTGAAGTTCTTAGTTTAAAATTTCGCTGAGTAAAACAGCCATCCGGTTTAGTAACTTTCAATAAATAGCTCCCATCTTCATTCAGGGATAAACTTTGGCTAGTACTGATTAATGAACCTGATTTATACCATTCATAAGCAGATCCCGGATTTTCTGCATCTACAAATAAGGACTTGCCTGGACAAAGTATGGTTGAATCTGCTATGTTAATGTTGAATTGCACTGAATCTGAAATGGCTGTTTCTATTGAAGCGGTACAATTCCTGCTATCTAAAATTTTAACTTTGTATTCTCCCTTACAAAGATTGGTTATCAGGGAAGTTGTTAAAGAGTTATCATTATTCCATTTATAGGAATAAGGAGGCGTACCACCTGTTACTGTTACTTCTGCTTCTCCATTACATACTATATTACATTTCGCATCAATAGATTTTGAAATAGTGGCAGTAAGTTCATCGCTAGGCTCTGTTACATTGGCTGTTTTAGATACAGGACAATTATGATCGTCTTTAACGGATAAAAAGTAATTGCCGGGAGAAAGGTTTTCAATAGTGGAATCGGTATCTGAAAATCCTGTCCAGGTATATTGATAAGGTTTTATTCCTCCTGTAACATACGCTTTCACTGTTCCATTATCAAATCCTGTGCATTGTACCTGTTCTATTGTAAATGCAATATTTAATTGATCTGGTTGACTGACTAAAACGTTCACAGAATCAAGACAATTATTGCCATCTTTAATTTTTACTTTATGATTTCCTTCCGGAAGAAACGAAAAATAGGGATTACTCTGATAAGTGCCATTATTGAAAGAATATGTGTAAGTACCTTTTCCACCTGCACCGATCACATCAATATATCCATCACCGCCACTAAAACAGGATACGTGATGAATGCTATCAGATGCTATTGTTAAATCGGTTGGTTCAATTAATGTTATAGTGTCTTTTATCCTGCAATTATTAGTATCTCTGGCAATACAAATATATTCTCCCGGTACAAGATTATTGAAGGCTGGACCAGGATAGAACATAGTTCCGTTGTTTATTGAATATCCATAAACAGGCACTCCACCTGATACAACAAAATTAATTTTACCATCATTGTTACCATTGCATCTGATGTCTGTTCCAAAAATTGACGCTGATAAAGGCAATGCCGGTTCTGTCAAATTAAAAGTATTAGTTACAGAGCAGTTGTTTTGATCTCTTATAGTAAAATTATAAGAGCCCGCTTCAAGATTTGAAAATGCCCCAGTACCATTGGACATTGTAAATGCTCCTTTGCTAATTGTAAAACTATAAGGCATTGTTCCGCCTGAACCAGTAATATTAACACTTCCATTATTTCCTCCTTTACATGAAATATTATAGCCGTTGTATTGAGGAGAAGTTACATTTGCTACAACCAATTTAGGAGGTTCAGTAATCCAGAATTCAATAAAATCATAACAATTAATACTATCGATATTATTCTCTACCACTAACTGATAAAAACCCATTGGCATATTTGTGAATGTCGGATAAGCGCCGGTTAAAGTGCGTCCATACGGTGCGCCTCCGCCTCCTGTTTTTCTAATGGAGTATTTATAATTCCCAATCCCATCAACCCTGTTTACTGTTACGCTTCCTGTAAACTCTCCATTGCATTTAACATTGGTAATTGTTCTGTAGCTATTAATATTATCTATGTTTGGAGCTGTAGGCCATATAGTAATTTCTTGAGAGGGATCACTTGGATCTATACTTTGCATTCCATTCATAACAGAATAAGCTCTATACTTTTTCTTTATAAACCCTGTAGTAAAACTTGGAGGAGTAACAGTGAGAATACTATCAACCTGTCCCGGAATTGTCACCCAGATACCACTATTGTTTGTTTCTTCCTGCCATACAAATTTTGCCTGTGTCCATCTCACCGGCGCTGCTTTCATCAATACTGTTTTCATTTGAAATGCTTTTCCTCCACACTTGTTTGTAGCGCCATCTACAATTTCAATTGGTTGTGGCTTAAAAGGTGTATAATAATATTGGCATTGAATACCCCATACGCCAGCACCGCATATATCAGTAATGTTTACAACATGGGTTTGCCCAGGCGGATTGGCTAAGTAATTAAATCCATGATCGCCCTGACATCTTCCCGCATCTTTTTTAAGTACTCCGCAATTACTTCCTTTGAAGGTGCAATTAAACCCACCGCATTGCGCATCTTCAAAAAAATCAACATTGAATACAAAACTTCCGGGAGCAGTAGGATATGTAGTATTCATTAACATAGCATATCGTCCATACCAACCTGGTCCGCCACTTGCGGAGATACATTGCATACCCCCCCCAGTTAAGCCCAAGATTCCACCGGTATTCATCACTTCCGTTATCATCGTTGATAGATGTATAAACAGCGGTTACCTCTGCCTTTATATACACTTGTCCTGATTGGGCAAACAAACAAATGTTTGTAAATACCAGAAAAGTAATACCTATAATGAATCTTTTCATAATCGTACAGATTAATATTTTATTTCCAATTCTTTACTTAGCGGGGATTCGCCTCCATCTGTATAGCTTGCCTTGATACGATATACATAAATAGTGTTCATTACAACTTGTTTGTCTGTAAATGAAGCCTCATTACCTGTGACCGACCTATACAGTCTTAAAGGAGAACCTTTCACTGATCGGTATATTAAAAACTTTTCTGGTTTTTGATGCTCATATTTCCATTCAAGTTGAACTTGCTTTTTTAACCTGTCTGTTTTTACTTCTATATCTTTTATGGCAGGTCTAAATCCAAAATCAATTAAAGAGGCTGTTACTATTTGTTTCCTTTCTGATTCAAAGTTTGCCCCATCCACCGCAACTATTACATATTCATATTCTTTTTTAATCTTTACATCTTTATCGTTATACACGTTAATTTTGCTTTCTGTCTGATAGACTGGATTCCAAACAGTAGTGTACTTTTCCCTCCTGTATAAAATATGCTTTACAACATCCTGACTGCTGCTTGGAATCCATTTAAAATAAATAGATGTATCACTGGCCTTATAATTTTCTATGACCGGAGGAACTGGAGGAATTATATCGGGACGATTAACTTCCAAAACTTCTGAGAAAGAAGAAAGATTGTAATTCAAGTCCATAGCCATGACTTTATAATATATTTTTGAAGTAATGGTTTTTAAATTAATGGAATCAATAAAGGCGGTATCTCTTACCGGATCTCTGGTAACTTGGGTAAACGCTTCTTCTTTGCGTTCGCCATATATACTCTATATCCTGAAATATCCGGATCTTTTCCTTTTCTCCATTGCAACGTTAACTTCCCGGCCTTGTCAATTTTTCCTGTTAAGCCTTCGGGAGAAGAAGGAGAAATACTATCAACAGGTTGCCCTAGCGCAGGGAATGAGTTGCTATAAAGACCGGAAACATCTATGACTTTGATTATATAATAATTTACCCTTTCAGGTTTTAAATCTTTATACTCTCTCGCAATTGATTTTACTTTGCTGATACTTTTATATTCTCCGTTTGCCTTTACTGATCTTAATATTTCAAATTCTTTAATTTTATCGTTGTAATCCTCCGGAAATTTCCACTTAATGATAATACTTGCATCCTTTTGATTTTCTACGGAAACAATACGCGGGGAAAACTGTAAAGAAGGATCTTTACCTGTTCCCTGCACTGTATCAGAAGGAGGGCCTACTTCTTCAAAAAGTGTAATGCCTCTTACTCTGAAAACATAATTTAAATTATTTACAGGCAATGAATCTACTTTATACATTTTCTCTGCCTTGTTTTCAGGAGTTGGAGAGCTGTTCACAACAGGCAGGGCATTCGTTCGCTTAAACGTTTTGCCTCCATCCGAAGACCTTTCTATAAAATAAGTGGTATAAATATGCTCGTAGTACACTTTATTCCAGCTTAACATTACTACACGATCTCCGAAGTCTGCTTTTAATTCCAATGGCTTTGGCAAAGGATTACGTTCATTTGTTCCTATAAATACATATCCGGTATCTATGGAATAAGTTTTTGAAGGTACGAGAGAGTATATTTTATAAACATACTTTTCACCTTTCTTAATATTTTTATCCGTAAACTTTAATCCGCTTGCTTCTGCTACACTAAGAGATTGGTCTGCTGCAAAAAGTGCAAAAGAAAACCTTGCCTCTAATTCCTGTGCAAGACTTACCGCTTGCATTACATCACTATTCTTATTAGTGACTTCAAATGTTTTGCCATAGATCGCCTGTGCGGATTATTGTACTCCCCTTTCTTTAGACCACTATTACTACTATCGTAGTTGTTTTCTTTTTGCTTCTTTTTCTTTTAAA
>JAIERY010000389.1 GCA_019746425.1 Cytophagaceae bacterium | reverse complement strand
ATAAGCCGCCTTTTCTCACAGGCCATGGCGCATCCGGACCGGGCTTCGGCTCGCGGTCCACTTCTTCTTCCCCTTCCAGCGGTTTTGATTCCGAAGATCCCCATTGTCTTAAAGAAACGGTCAGTAGTACATACAATGCCATCTGAAGAAATTCACTTTGCCAGTTTTCAAAGGTAGCAGAGAAGAAGTGGCCGGTAGTTAAATAATAAGGCAAGCTTACCTCGCTGCCTCCTTTTTCTGAAAGCTCCTCATTGTATTCATACCATCCGGTGTAGATCTGCCCGAGCAGGCTGAGAAAAAATATAGAGGTTAGTACAATAGAAAGGCTGTTTCTATACCAGAATGAATGTTTGTTTTTCATAAACAAGGTGATTCTACCACAATAACCTTCGGTTTTCCGGAAATGTTATAATTGAAAATAAAAAATTTCAGCCCATAAGACCTGATATTTCTGTCGCTGCCTTTTCTTACTTATAGTAAATATTTTCTCCTATGCTTATAAATATAATATACATGTCTGAAGGAAGTGCAGATATATTGAGCTCGGTTACCCGCGGTATATATGATGTCTTTCAATACTACTTCCCCTTGCAGATCCGGCATCTTTATTTCAGCAGGACCTTCGGTGAATAAATTCACTGTTAGCGGAATTCTTTCATTAGCCGGATTAGGCTGTACGCTGAAAATAGTTTATCTGTCACAAGGCTTCTGCAAGTTTTGCATAAAAATGGTTTTAGGAAAATAAAAAGCATATACATCTGATAGGCGTATGCTTTTGAATGAAATAAATAAATTAATATTCCTTCAGCAGCTTGAATCGTCTTGCTTCATGGGCGTTCATGATGAACATTACATAAATGCCTGCAGGAAGAGAAGCAATCCTGATATTTTCTGAAGTATAATCACCTTGATAAATTTCCTTGCCGCTCAAATCTGCGATCATAATTTTTTTCGGTGCAAAGCCGATCTTATCTTCTATAAAAATATGAAAGGATTCGCCCGCAGTGTTGGTATAGACATTCAATGAATTATCTTCCCTGAGCGTACCATTGTAATCGGGAAGATCCAAACTAAGCACATTGCATGAAGTGTAAGCTTTATAGTCATTATACAACTGCTGGCTTGCGGCTGTAAATCCCGGCTGCATGTACATCCAGGCGAACTCATATATCTCTGTGGTAAATCGTGACGCTTCCCAGATCTGCGATTTTAATCTGCCGATGCTTGCCGGTACGCGTGGTGAAGGATCTGAAAAAGATTCTACATCTGCTCCAAACTCCACACCATTGAGATCGCAGGCAGCTTTGATGGCTGCATAGTAGTATGGAACATCTACGTCCAGGTCCTTATTTAAAGGCGGGCCCATTCCCCAGTTGGCATAAGTGCCGCAGCCGTCCTGGGGCACTACTATATCTATTGTAGTGGCGACTGATAGTAAATTATTATACCAGGTTTGCACATAATCTGCAGGAGCCCACGGACCGTAAAAAGGTGCGATCATAATTTTTTTCAGAGCACTTTTTGACTTAGCATGATTGCCTACATTCTGCAGCCAGTTGGCAAGCAGGTTTCTGTCAGCCGCGGTTTTCCAGTAGAGGTCATGAATTTCCTGAGGTACGTACCAGCCCTCAAAAGATGATCGTGTGCCGAAGAGTGTCCAGATATCGTTGATGACTGTTTGATTTTTATTGTAAAGGGTGGTATAGGTAGCAGCATTGGCGGAAGAAGCTGCAGAAAATTCTCCGTCAAAAAATAAACCCACATATACACGCATGCCTTTGTTGTCTGCCGCATTGAAAATATTATTGATGGTATTGTAACTGGTAACACCGCCTAAGGTAGAGGGAGAGTACCAGGCCACATTGGTATACACGCCATATTGAATTACAACTTTATCGATGCATACTTTTCTCATTGAGTCGAATTGTGCTTCCCACTGAGCCTGTGTCCAGGATCCGCAGAATCCGCAGGTGTTGTCTCCCCACAATTGTAAGAACGCTCCTTTAATAGTGGCAGTGCCCGTAACAGGAGGAGTGTAGCTGGTGTTTTGTACCAGGTTATCAAAATACACAGTACCATTGATAGCGGCGCCCGAAGTATTTACAAGTAAAATTCTCCAGGCATAAATTCTGTTAAGGTCCAGCGTGCCGGATCCTCCTCCGAATTTTGTGAAAGAGGCATAAGGCATATCTATCTGTGTCCAGGCTGTGTTGCTTAACGCGGTATTGCTTACAAATTCAAAAATGTCATCTCCAGTTTCAAATGGATTTCCATCCATATCATTGTCTTCATATAACATAAATTTGAATTGAGGATAATTTGCCGCCTGGCCTTTTACATATATGGAGAGGCTCACAGGATTAAAAGAAAGATCCTGTGTAGTGGTGCCATGGCCATACATTACTTCACCGCTCGCAGAAGCTGTTAAGGAATAATCTATTTTCAGACTGCTTCCTCCTTCAAAAGATTGCGTGTTACTGGTAGATCCGGTAAGGCCTGCTATATAATAATAAGGAAAAGTGCCGGCGCTGAAATTGTCCAGTTGTTTTACAGAAGCTGCATGGCTATACAAGCCCACTCCGATAAAAATGAGAGAAAGAATTTTGTTCATCATGATTATTATTGATACCTGTTTAAAAAGTTTTCAGCTTTTTCAACCATCTTTCTCGAGCCAATAAACAGAGGACTGCGCTGGTGAATTTCTTCCGGCAATATACTCATAATTCTTCTATAACCGTCAGATGCCAGGCCGCCTGCCTGTTCGGCGATGAATGCGAGGGGATTACATTCATACATTAATCTTAATTTACCGTGGTTGTATTTAGAAGTAGGAGGGTACATATAAATTCCTCCTTTGATCAGGTTTCTATGAAAGTCAGATACCAGGGACCCAATATATCTTGATTGATATGGACGATTTGTTTTTTCGTCCGGCTCCTGGCAATGCTTGATAAATTTTTTTACTCCTTCGGGAAAGTTAATATAATTTCCTTCATTGATAGAATAGTAAATTCCTTCATCAGGAATTCTCATATTGGGATGTGAAAGACAAAATACTCCGATGCTGGGATCTAATGTAAATCCGTTTACTCCATGACCTGTCGTATACACCAGCATGGTGGATGATCCGTAAATCACATAGCCTGCGGCAACCTGCTTGATCCCCGGCTGAAGGAAATCATCTTCACATACTGAGCCAGCAGATTTTTTTCTGTAAATGGAAAATATAGTGCCGACAGAAACATTCACATCTATATTGGAGGAGCCGTCGAGCGGGTCCATTAAAAAAATATACTTCCCATCACCGGTTTCGTTTTCAAGGCTCATGAACGATTCCATTTCTTCCGATCCGATGCCGCACACTGCTTTCTGCCCTTTGATCGCTGAAATAAATTGTTCGTTGGCATATACATCAAGCTTCTGCTGCTCTTCTCCCTGCACATTCGTGTTTCCTTCTGTGCCGATAATATCGACCAGTCCGGCCTTGGTAACTTCCCTGTTTACGATTTTTGCTGCCAGGCGAATCGCGCTTAAAACTTTAGTAAGATCTCCTTTGGCATCAGGAAAATCTGATTGGGTTTCGATGATGAATTCTCCCAGTGTGACTACTCCGTTCATAAGCCTTGAAATTTTTGTCTGAACAAATATAATAAAAAATCATTATTGTGTACGTACACAATAATGATTTCGTATATTTGTTTTAAAGCTAAAAAATAAGAATATGATACTGGCAGATCTAAATGTTCCTAAAAGAGGTATAGAAAACCTGCAAACCGCTGTAAAATATTATGTCAATTCAGATACCGGCATATTGAAAACCGGACGCTATAATATCTGCGATGACAAGCTGATCGCCATTGTAAACAGCTATCAGACCAAATCGCCGCAGGAAGCGATCTGGGAATCGCACCGTAAATATGTAGATGTGCAATACATCATCAGCGGAAAAGAAAAAATGGGTTTCAGTCCGATCAGCAGTATGAAAATGAAACGCCCTTATAAAGACGAGGATGATTGCATTTTTTATGAAGGCAATGGAAAACACTTTACCATGCAGGAAGGAAAATTGGTAATATGCACTCCCGGCGATGTGCACAAGCCCGGACTAAACCCTGTTGATCCTGCCATCGTAAAAAAGCTTATATTTAAAGTGCATGTTCATTTTTTGGATTTTTCTCCCGAACTGATCATCGATTTCGCCCGCACTTATCAGAATTAAAAAATAAGGTATGTCGCTTTCCTGGATAGATATCGCTACTATAATTCTTTTTGCGGGAAGTATAGTATACATCATCTTTCGCTATTCCAAGGAGTATAAAACTTCTGAAGGATATTTTATGGCGAGCAAGGGACTTACCTGGCCGCTCATAGGATTTTCAGTGATCGCTTCCAATATTTCTACCGAGCATTTTATCGGCATGTCCGGACAGGGATTCAACAAAGGTCTGGTGATGGCTTGCTATGAATGGCTCAGCTGTATCATGATCGTGATAGTCGCCTTATTTATTCTTCCAAAATATTTGCGCGCAGGAATCAATACTATTCCGGAATACCTGGAGTATCGCTACAATTCATCGGTAAGACTTCTTACTTCTTCTATCTTATTAGTAGCGTATATATTTTTATCCCTTGCTGGAATGCTGCACTCAGGGGTGCTTGCAGTAGAAACGATTACTGGATTTTCTTCACCTTACCTTGTCTGGATCATTGCTTTTGCAGGATGTCTGTTTATTATCAGCGGCGGATTGAAAGCGGTGGTTTTGACAGATATTGTATTCACTATTGTAATGATATTGGGAGGGACACTGGTGTTGATTTTTTCTATGGTAGAAATCGGAGGCTTTGCACAATTCGCTTCACTGGCAGCTCCCAAATTACATACTCTGCTTCCTTCTGATGATCCCGATCTTCCCTGGGATTCTATTTTACTGGGAGGATTCTGGATAGGATCTTTATTTTATTTCGGATTCAATCAATATATTCTTCAGCGTGCCTTCGCTACCACTTCCTTATCTACCGCACAAAAAGGAATGTTGCTTGCTGCAACTATCAAATTGATTATTCCATTTATCATTGTAGTACCGGGTATCATCGCATTTGTATTATATAGCAATGAACTGGATGAAGCGGACAAAGCTTATCCTTATCTGGCAGAAAGACTTTTACCCAACGGACTGAAAGGAATTTTTTACTGCGCCATATTTGCGGCAGTGCTGGGTTCTTTTAATTCTGTGTTGAATTCAGCCTCCACAATTTTTTCACTCGACATTTATAAAAGATTTTTAAATAAATCCATACAGGAAGATTCGCTGGTGAGGGTTGCAAAAATATCGGTGATCGTGATGGTAGTGATTTGCTGTTTGTGGACGCCTTACCTGAAAAATTTCCATGGGGTATTTTTATACATGAAAAAATACGGGGGCTGTTTTCAGCCTGCTATTGTCATTATTTTCCTGGGAGGATGGCTCAGCAAAAAAGTGCCTCCAGCCGCTGCCATCGCCGCTTTAATTTTAAATCCACCCTTATTTCTGTTTTTTCAGAATTATTTTCCGAAAAATTCATTCTTAAATAATATGGGTATAACTTTTATAGTCTTATCCATCATTGTATTAATGATTACCATGACATTCCCCATGAACAGGCCATTTGATATTCCGGAAAAATATAAAGTAAGGTTTGAAAGAAACCTGGGGATATTTACCTGGAGTATATTCATGTTTACTTTAGTGCTGACGTTTCTTATTATTTTCTTATAAAAAGATCGCTTATGAAATCGAAAATTATTCTTCTCGCATTAATCATTGCTTCGCTGGTTTCATTGCGCTTTACTTCGCGCAAGCAGGCTGACAAACCTTTCTGGGAAGGGAAATTTGAGAGCAACTGGAAAGAGCAATGGCAGACCACCAAAAATGCATTCTGGGGAGAAGATAACCTGGAGATAGTCGAAGATGACTCAGAGCTGAAACTTGGAAAAGTATTGAAAGTAAAATATCCGGCAGGTTCTGCGAGTCCGGCCGTGGCGAGAGATGCAGGCGCTCCTATAGGAGGAGTAAATTTTTATGCCACCACAGGAATGGCGCCACAGGATACTTTATACCTGAGATACTATCTGAAATTTGAAAAAGAATTTGACTTTGTAAAAGGAGGGAAGCTTCCGGGCTTGTATGGCGGTACAGAAAACAACGGAGGAAAAATTCCCGATGGCACCAATGGTTTTTCTACAAGGTATATGTGGAGGAAAGACGGCGCTGGTGAACTCTATGCTTATCTTCCCACCAGCGACATACATGGTACCTCTTTAGGAAGAGGCAATTGGACTTTTGAACCAGGTAAGTGGTATCTCATTGAACAATGTGTGATGCTGAATAAACCCGGCAAGGCAAATGGAAAAATAAAAATATGGGTGAATGAAGAGCCATTGCTTATTGCAACCAATCTTTTATTCCGCACTACAGACCAATTGAAAATAGAAGGAATATTTTTCTCCACCTTCTTCGGCGGCGGCGATGTTTCCTTCGCCACCAAGCAGACTACCTATACTTATTATGCTAAGTTTGCATTGAGTAAGAGTTATATAGGAAAGTAATTGCCTATAACCCATGCTGATAAACTAACCGTCATTGCGAGGGCAGATGACAGCTTTTTAGAAAGAAAACGATGATTTTTTGCATCAATTAAGATAATGAAATGCCCGAAGCAATCCCCTGGCTTATAGCTCACCACTTATAATGAATAAAAATATAGAAAGTTAGACGGATTGCTTCACCCTTTCTTAATTGAGATCTTTATGTTATTTCATTTTTACTGCAAGAAAGGGTTCGCAATGACGGTTAATTTTAGTTTATGAGAGATGGCTTGGGAATAAATTAAAGTGTCGATGAAATTTTTTAAATTAGCATGATACTTTAAAACTTGCGTATACACAGCCATTTTAGGCGGTATACGCCATAGAACAAACAACGAATTAAAAAAATAAATGCCATATGGCGTTTATACAAACGTTATGTGCCATGCAAGCGGATACCCTACTTCTATAATCAAATATTTAGCTCAAAATCATCTATTTTCGGACAATTTTTCGTTATATTTAGAAGAAGATGCATTTATTATGAATTCTATAGACCTAAAAACCAAGCTGATAGAAAAAATTAATGAAATTGAGGATATTGAATTCCTTGAAGCCATTAAAACCATTCTGGATACGAAAACAGGAGATCTTTATGTTCTTTCGGATAAGCAGAAAGAAAGTATTGAAGTGAGCAGACGACAAATCAAAGGCGGTAAATTTTTTAAAAACGATGAGGTTTTTACCGAGTTAAAAGAATGGATAAAAAAGAAGTAATTTGGTCAATAAGAGCCAAAGAAGAATTTTACAACATTTTGGATTTTTACATTAAAAGAAACGGATCTCCCACCTATAGTCTAAAATTATTATCCGAATCTGAAGAGATTACAGAACTACTAAAAACCAATCATTATTTAGGAAGGCTCACTGAAAATCGGATAACCCGAGTGATAGTAAAATATGAGTTTTTAATTTTCTATGAAATAAGTAAGGACTATATCGAAATCGTTTCATTTTGGGATAATCGACAGGATCCGGATAAAAGAATAGACAAACAATAAAAGCACAGGCACATAACATTGTGTAAGAAATATGCCTGGCTGACGTGGTAACAGAAATAGCAGTACTCTAAAATCGCATGATTTTTATTTTGTAAATTAAGGCCATGCTTGTGGGCTACGAGCGGATACTAACGTTCATTAACTCCAGGCACATTTCTTACACTTAACGTTAAGCGTTGCTCATGATGCACCAACGTTTTTATTTGTGCATTCTGCCAGTGTCCAACGAGGTTCCTACTGAATGACAATAGTAAACAGGCTGCTAAAGTGATAGGCACGTCTAATATTGTCTATATGATTACCATCACGTACGAATCCCCCTTCAGGGGTTAGGGGTTTTTATAAAAATTCTACGCCTTATAAAACTCCAGATTCCCGTTTCCGTGGCCTGTCCCCAGACAGGCCACCCACTGATGACTGTGACAGTTGAGGATTTTGGATGCTTAAGAATG
>JAIERY010000144.1 GCA_019746425.1 Cytophagaceae bacterium | reverse complement strand
TTCCTAGTGCTTGATTTAAATCATCATCATCATCTAAAATGCTCTTACTTACAATATTAGCAAAGATGATATAATCGGTACCTGCGTAATCAAAAAGGTAGGAAATAAAAAACCATCCTCTGTAGTCAATGGGATTTGGCAAGGCTTGTTCCAGTAAAAAAGTTACTACGCTGGTATATAAAATAGTACCAATCATAATTGCGGCGAAAGCTTTTGAAAAATACTTTTTATAGACAATAAATATATTTTTAAACGATTCTCCCGAGGTCTGTATATTTTCAAAATCGATTTTGGTGTTGATCTCAGCGGGCAGCTTTTCATAATTCACATGCTTTATGCCCCTGCGTGCTTTGATAAGGGGAATTATGACAAAATAACCTAAAATAAAAAGCAGGGAGACAAGTATGAGAGATAATTTTACCATGTCAGGCACTTTAGTGTACCTGGTAACAAAGCTTTCTATAATGGCGGCCAGCACGATGAGTGGAGTGATACCGACCATCAGGCCTAAGCCTTTTTTGGCAGACATCTGAAAAGCCTGCATCCTGGAATAGGTTCCGGGAAATATAAGTCCGCTTCCCAGTTTTAAGCCTGCGCCTCCTGCAATGATGATGCAGGAAATTTCAATGGTGCCATGCAGCCATATGGTAAGAAAAGACTCTAAGAAAAGACCCTTTTCATAAAAGAAATACTGAAAGGTTCCTACCATGATTCCATTGTAGATCATAATGGCAATGGTGCCGATCGCCAGGAATACGCCCATGATAAATGTGCGGAAGGAAACGAGCAGATTATTAATCGATATACCCAGGAACATATCTACCTGTCCTGATTTTTTATATACCGCCATAGGATCACCGCTGTTGATATTCTCTATGGTCATTTTTATATAGCTGTCTCCGAGTATGAGTTTGGCAAACTGTGGATCGTAGATGCTGGAAATTACCCCGATGGCCATAGCGGTGATAAAAATAAAAAATGACAGTAGCAGCTCTTTGCGTGATTCGTATACTATTTCCGGTAGCTGATGCGCCCAGAAATTCCTGAAATTTTTAAGATTGCCGCTTCTCCTTTTATAGATTTTATAAAATACCTGCTGGGCAATATTATTAAGGTAAAATCTTACAGATCTGTTGGGATAAAAGGTGCGGGAGTAGGAGAGGTCGTCTGTAATCTGAACAAATAAATCGCTTAACTTGTCTGGATTATTTTCTTTTGTTTCCAGCATTTGTTCAAATTCATTCCATTTTTTCTTATTTTGCTGAATAAAATTTGTTTCCCTCATACTTTGGAAATATAAGTAAAGTTAAGGAAATAATATATGGCAAATATAGAAATTAATACATCTCAGAACGTTACGATCGAGTATGAGTTGGCTCCTCTGCGGGACAGGATACTTGCTTTTATACTTGATTCCATCATCATGTGGGCAGGTATATTCGTTTTATTTTTACTTTGCCTGCTTTTTTTCCAGACCAGAGACATGGAAAACTTTATGGGATATTTTTTGTACCTGGTGATATTGCCTATATTCTTTTTTTACTCTCTTGTTTCCGAGATTATTGGGAATGGGCTCACCATAGGCAAATCCGCTCTTAAAATTAAGATTGTAAAGCTTAACGGAAAGGAACCCCAGCTCAATGATTTTATCACCCGCTGGGTATTCAGGTCTATAGATATTTATTTGTCTCTTGGCTCTATAGCTTCCCTGTTGATAAGCTCTTCAGATAAAAATCAGAGGATGGGAGATATCCTTGCCAACACTGCGGTGATAAAATTCAAGCCGACTTATGTGATTGCATTAAAAGATTTACTGAACAGGACATCATTGGAAAACTACCAGCCTGTTTATTCCGAAGTAACCAGGTTTAAGGATGAGGATATGCTGCTGGTAAAGCAGGTAATTGACCGGGTGGAAAAACATCCTAATATTGCGCACTATGAAGCTCTTAACCAGCTGGTGGAAAAAATCACTCAGCAGCTCAACATAAGCCAGCGGCCTAAAAATAAAATTGAGTTTCTGAAAACTCTTTTGAAGGATTATATAGTTCTTACCAGATAATTTTTTTACTCTGACGACTCAAAGTCGTCAGACGAGTAAAATGTATAACTAATACTTTTTTCCATTTTAATATTGCGAAAATAATCCCGCTGGCCTGCCATAGCAGAAATATTCCACAAGCGAAAACTTCTATACAGGTTTCCATTTTTTTTAGGATCATTTTTTATCAAAGCAGATCCCGAATCCCTGCTCCTGTAAAAGAATAATTTTTATTACAGAAAATGCAATAACCGTATATAAAACATTCTCCATATTACCGAAGAGATTAGCAGTGGCATGAAAAAACAAGAACTGAAAGTTAAATAAAAAGCCTCCTTATCAGGGGAGGCTTTTTATGAATTAAAAACAAGGAATTATTGATGAACAGCTTCTTTATTCACCTCTTTTTTAGCAACCAATGTTAACTTGACGTCGGTTTCTTTTTCTTCTTTTAAAGTTTCCACAAGTATATCAAGTACCTCCTGGTTGCCTAATTCTTTTGCAAATTCTGCCAGGGTTCCATAGCTCGCAATTTCATAGTGCTCAACTTTTTGAGAAGCGGCTATCAATCCTGCATCCAATACATAAGGATCTTTCACATTTTCAATGATTTCTTTTGCTTCCTCTATAAGTCCCTCCATGGCAGCACATTTTTTGCCGGTAGGTTTTATATCAAGGATTTCACAGACTTTTTCCAGTCTTTCTTTTTGTACTTTAGTCTGTTCCAGGTGCTTTTCAAAGCTGGCTTTCAGCTTCGTATCCGTAGCCTTTTTAGCCATTTTCGGTAATGCTTTCAGCATCTGGCTTTCCGCGTTATACAGGTCTTTAATCTGATCCGTAAACAGGTCGTTAAATGTTTTAATTTTCATACTACACTTTCCTTTTTTTACTTAATATTCTAACAAAATATATAGGATCGTAGTTTAATTATGGTATCCCAAAAAACCTGAAATTTTTCAGCTTTTTTATTAGGTTATTTTTTGAATTTGCATCGTTTCTTATAAAAAATTTGTTTTTACATATATCACATCTTTAAAAGTAATTAGTAATCTTTCCATAGTTGAGATCATGGGGAAATCAGTTAATAAAAAAAATCTCGCCAAGAGTAATACAGAGAACAATAAACCCTCTGCTTCTGTCGCAAAAGACAAAAATCACTATGTTGTCGGAATAGGCGCTTCTGCCGGCGGACTGGAAGCCATTCATGAGTTTTTTGACAATGTTCCTTCCGAAAACGATTTGTCTTTTGTTTTAATCCAGCACCTTTCTCCTGATTATAAGAGCCTCATGGCAGAATTACTCGCCAAACATACCACTATGGAAGTTCATGATGCCAAAGAGGGAATGCAGGTGAAGAAGAATAGCGTGTATGTCATTCCAAATAAAAAAAATCTTATCATTAAAGATGGCAAGCTGAGACTTATTGAAAAGGCCCGCTCTCAATCGCCCAATACAGCGATAGATATTTTCTTTGAATCTCTTGCCGAAGAGATGGGACAAAATTCCATAGCCATTATTTTATCAGGCACCGGTACAGACGGAACCAAAGGAATAGAAAAAATTCATAATAAAGGCGGCCTGGTGATAAGTCAGGACCCATTAACCGCTAAGTTTGATGGCATGCCCAACAGCGCTATCAATTCAGGGAATGTAGATTATGTGCTTCCGCCGGAGCTCATGTTTGAGGAAATAATCACTCATATCAAACAAGGGCCTGTCGATAACAAAATTCTGGAAATGACTTCGCGGGAGAATGAAAGCATTCTTATCGAAATACTTGACCTTATCAGAAATCATACTTCTTACGATTTTACTTATTACAAACGTCCTACTATTCACCGCCGGATCATCAGAAGAATGCTGTTTAATGAGGTAAAAAATGTGAACGATTACCTGGAGTTTCTTTACAGCAATCCGGGAGAGATCCATCAGTTATGCAAGGAGTTTTTAATTGGGGTTACCAAATTTTTCAGAGATGCTGAAGCATGGGATGTATTAAAAAAGAAAGTAATATCTGAACTTGTCCATAAGAAGAATTTCAGCGATCCTTTGAAGGTATGGGTAGCAGGTTGCAGCACCGGGGAAGAGGCTTACTCTATCGCTATACTGATCAAAGAAGAACTGGATAAGCACAGAAAGGAACTAAATGTAAAAATCTTCGCTACCGATATTGATAAAGAAGCACTCGAACATGCAGCAAAGGGATTGTATTCTGAAGCTATTGCTCATGATATTCCGGCAAAAATTCTTGATAAGTATTTTGTAAAAGAAGGAAATAAATTCCAGATAGATCCCCATATCAGAAAGATGGTGATCTTTGCCAATCACGACCTTACCAAAGATCCTCCTTTCAGTAAAATAGATTTGGTTACCTGCAGAAATTTATTGATATATCTCAATCCTGTATTGCAGAAGAAAGTAATCAATACTTTTCATTTTGCTATGAATGTCGGAGCCTATCTCTTCCTGGGTTCGAGTGAAACGGTAGGTGAAAATAAAATTTACCTGGAGGATGTTGATAAGAAATGGAAAGTCTATAGAAATATTCAGGCTTCAAGGGGAGCGGGATATGACAATATGTCTTTAGGATTTAACCTGCAGAATATTGTTACCGGTTCAAGGACAAATAAGTCACAGATTCAGAATAATTTTACCGAAGTATTCAATGATTCTTTGCTGGAGGAATTCTGCTGTGCCGGCGTGTACATTGATATGAACTATGAGCTTTTGCACGCGGTAGGGGATTTTAATAAATTCATTCAGCTTCCTGATAAAAAATTAAATCTTAACCTTCTTAAAATGGTGCCGGAGGAAATGGCTATTCTTCTTGGTGCTGCTTTAAGAAAAGCGGCTAAGCAAAACGAAAAGGTTGTTTTAAAAAGGCTAAAATCCGGTGATAAAAAGAATGCAAAATTAATTGACATTATTGTAAAGCCTTACCTGGAAGGCAATAAACAACCTTCCAGATTTATTTTAGTGATTTTTAAAGAGGTTGACAATCAGAAAATTTCCAAAGGAAAGAAACCAGACTTTTCTTCTCTGAAAGACAGTTCCCGGGTGAAAAATCTGGAGTTTGAATTACGGGAAACAAAAGAGAATCTTCAGGCAGCGATAGAGGAACTAGAAACATCCAATGAAGAGCTGCAGTCTGCCAATGAGGAATTATTATCAGCCAATGAGGAATTGCAAAGTACTAATGAAGAGCTACAGTCTTTAAATGAAGAATTGCATACCGTAAACAGCGAGCATCAGCTGAAAATTAAAGAGTTGATTGAATTGAATGATGACCTTAATAATTTTTTCCGCACCTCAGATATCGGTCAAATATTTGTTGATAAAAATCTATTGATCAGGAAATATACACCGGCTGTAACAAAACAGATAAACTTAATCGAAACAGATATCGGAAGACCGATCAGCCATATTTCAAATAATATCAGGTTTGATAAGATGGTGCAGGAAATAAAAGAAGTTATTACTTCAAAAGAATCATTTGAAAAAGAAATTCAGCTGGAAGACAATAAATGGTTTTTTATGAAAATTTCCCCATATATACGGCAGGATAAGAGAGTAGATGGTGCGGTCGTAAGCTTTGTGGACATTACAAAAATAAGGGATCTGAATGGTGTGCTTTCAGGGGTGCTTGACAGTGCATTAAATATTATTATGGCATTTAAAGCGGTGAGAAACAGTTCTCATAAAATCGTTGATTTTGAATGGTCGCTGTCCAATAAATTTTCTGAAAACATTATTGGTAAAAAGAATCTCATCGGTAAGAGGTTTTTTGATGAAATGTCGGGCAACAAAAAAACATTGTTGTTTGAAAAGTTTGCAGAAGTAGTGGAAAGCGGCAAACCTGTACATATGGAAGAATACCTTGAGTTTGATAAATATAAAGGGTATTTCAATATAGTAGCGGTGAAAATGGATGATGGATTTACTGTGACCTTTACAGATATTACTTCCCAGCGCACTGCAGAGGACAAATTAAAAGCTTTAAATGCAGACCTCGAAAAAGCAGTGAATGAAAGAACCAAAGAATTAAAAATAAGCGAAGAACACTTAAAGTCAACCAATGATAATTTAAGAAAAATCAATATTGACCTGGATAATTTTATTTATACCGCTTCTCATGATTTAAGAGCGCCGATTTCCAATATTGAAGGACTGGTAGAAGCTTTAAGTGCGGGAATAGATAATAAAAATGAGGAGATGAAGGAAATTGTTGACCTTATGAGAATATCCGTTGAAAAATTTAAAGATACGATTAAAGATCTAACAGAAATAAGCCGTATCCAGAAAGAGCAGTTTGAGGATATTGAAGAAATTAATGTGAAAGAGTTATTGGATGAAATTAATGTTGGGTTAAAGGAAATGATTGACAAATCAAAAGCATCTATTTCAATTGATCTGGAAAAACCTACTATTAAATTTTCTAAAAAAAATTTGCGCAGTATCTTTTATAACCTTGTTACCAATGCGATTAAATACCGTTCTCCTCAAAGGACACCTGAAATAAAAATCAAAACACAGCAGGTTGACGGATATGCCTTGTTTTCTATTCAGGATAACGGCCTGGGAATTCCTGAGAGGCATCAGAATAAAATATTTTCTATGTTCAAAAGATTTCATGATCACGTAGATGGAACAGGAGTAGGGCTGTATATTGTAAAGCGTATTGTAGATAATTCAGGTGGTATGATCAAAGTGGACAGCGAAGAGGGCAGGGGAACGCAATTTAAAGTTTACTTTAAAGACAAAGGAGTTAAAGCAGATTGATCAGATATTGAAAGAGCTTGAACATGCCATAAAATACAAGACATATCATTGCGAAGAAAAAAAACAGAATCGCCAATAAAATTCCATTGCCGCTTCCCTGATGCTTTCCCTCATGATAATGACTTTTTAATAAGCGTATGTTTTTATCATTGGCTTTGTAAAAGAAGTCGAAGATGTTTCCGATGACAGGTATACCGCCTATTACAGTATCTGCCAGAACGTTTAAGGTCATTAAGATCACCACTTTTCTGCTGGAGCCATGTTTGGTTAATGTATAAAGCAGTACTGCTGAAATAGAAAATGTTGTGAGATCTCCAAGACCGGGTATGAGCCCTATAAGCGGATCAATTCCGAATTTAAAATTAGTACCGGGAAAAGTAAATTTGGAGTCCAACAGCCTGGCTAAATTTTCTGCCCATTGTAATTCCTTTATATCTTTAGGATCTGTGATTTCCATTTGACTATAACAGAATTAAAATGTTTTGGTTGGAAATTAAATAAGGCTATTGGAAAGAGCGAAAGTGATAAGTTCTGCAATGTTCTTGGTTTTTGTTTTCTCCAGGAGATTCTGCCTATGGTTTCTTACAGTATTCACACTTATATGCAATTGATCGGCAATTTTTTTGCTGCTGTAACCTTTCATCAGCAATTGTAAGATCTGCAATTCTCTTTCAGAGATTCTGTCTTTCTGTACTCCCGAGCCAAATTCCTGATTTAAGGTGACAAAGCCCATTTCCTGGTCGTATTTGGAGAGGGAAAGAGTAATTTTATTTTCTTTTTTATATTCTGTAATGTCTGAAGCAATTCCTATATCAATAAGTGGCTTTCCTTCTGAATCCATATCAATCACCAGGGTTTGCTGCAGCAGTCTTACATATTTTCCATCGCTGCGTTTTAATCGGTAATCATAAGAGCATCTTATTTTCTTTCTTTCTTCAGGCGGTGTCCCATGATAAAAGTCCATGATTTTTTTAAAGGTATGGTGCATTAATTCCATGGAATCTTCAGGGTGCAGATGCGCAAACAATGATTTCGGGCCGCCTTCCATAATTTCCGGAACATCGTACCCCAGGATATTTTTAAAGCTGGAGCTCAGGTAAATGTATTTCATGGTTCTGTAGTCCAGCATATAGACAAAGCATGGGCCAACGCTCAATACATTTTCAAGAAGGGGGTTGGATTTTACTGTCATCCGACTAAAATTAAAAATAGTGAAAAAAGGGCATTACAATAAAAATCAAGGCGATTTATCCCGCA
>JAIERY010000287.1 GCA_019746425.1 Cytophagaceae bacterium | reverse complement strand
TTTCCTTTTTTCTTTAATGTACCTGGTGGTTTCGATTCCATCCTTTAAAGGAAGATGCAAGTCAAGAATCGTGAGGGTAATGTTGGTATCAAAAATTTTTTCGATTACCTCTTTACCGTTTTTTGCTTCGGCCACAACAGATATTTCGCTTTCATCTTTGATTAAAGATTTGATACCTTCCCTCACAATCTTTTGTTCCTCAGCTAGAAGAATGTTGATCATAGCTTTTTTGAATTTTAAGTTATTTGCATGTTATCAACTACAAAGGTTTTTAAATGTTATATTCTGGTTAATAATAAGTTAAAATATATTTTTCTATGTGGCAGATTTGCAATTAAAATAGAAAATCTATCAAACTTCGAATTTTTACGCCAGAAGCCATTTCAATTGACAGACTATTCCTGAAGCTATTAACCGGGAAACCTTAAAATTGTTTTTTTTGATAGATGTATTTTTTGAGGGTAAACTTATTCCTTTGCACCGTAGTTATTTTTTTAGGCATATTTTAATACTAAATCATTTTTATGGAAGATTTAAATAATGGCTCAGGCGGCGCTTTACAGGAAATAAAAGCAAAACACGATATCCGGCATTCTCTGGCAATTGACAGAACCATTCTGGCTAATGAAAGGACAATGCTTTCTTATACAAGAACATCCTTAACCTTATTGGTGCCGGGAGTTTCATTTATACATTTTACCAATGGAAGTCTTGAATTGATAGGTTGGGTTTTTATTCCATGCGGACTGTTCGCTTTTATATATGGCTATTTCAGATTCAGCAAGAAAAAAGCTGTAATAAGAAAAGAAAGGGAAATGCTGCAGCAAATGCTGAGAAACGAGTATTGTAATATAGATTAGTCTGTATAATTTCCGGAACATTCAGCACTTAATACTGGTTGAAATTATGTATTGAATGCATGTTGTATGGAAAGAATATTCAATGTTTTTAAGTTTGACCGGTTTTGGAATGCTGAAGATGGAACTTTGAAACGAGGAATTGTTCGCGGTCCTTATAAAGATTTAGTCCTGGCAAAGGCCTGGGAGCGTGCTCAGAAAACCAGGTGCAGTAAGGTTGTAGTTTATAGAGAGGATGGTTCCAAAGAACAGGAAGAATTAGTAAATAAAGATTGTAGTTCATAAAAAAAATAGCGTAGTTTAAACCCTACGCTATTTTTTTATAAACATCACTTTATCGGAATTCTTTAATGGACACTGACTTGCTTCGTCTTTAGCTGTATCAGCTTTCCTTTCCTGATCGCATACTGATATCCAGAGATGGTGATTTTTTCCCCTTCTTTTAAATTCCCCAGATTGACAACATCCTCTTGTATGGTATGCACTGATCCGCCGGTCTTGCGTGCTATTTCCAGATAGTGCGGGTGCACAGGCTGCCCGGAGGCTTTGCCGCATAAAATTATTCTCACCGGAACAGTTACTTTCTCCAGTAATATTAAATCTTTTACCGCCGCATTATTATCTGCAATCATTACCAGTTCATCATAGCCCTTAAATAATTTTATGGCTTTCAGCAGCGATTCAATATTATTTTCAGGAATGTCTCCTCCATTTCCGCGTTTGGCCACCAGCTTCATTACCTTTAATATATAGTCTATGCTATCGGGCTTGGAATAATAAATGCCGCCGGTATTTCCGATTCTTTTTTGCCTGTCCAACTTTTGATTGCCATCGTTAAAGAACACAAAATATTTGATCGCATTTTTTTCGAAATTCATCCGGTGCCATAATACAGCCTGTGCTCCGTAGGGGTACATACTGCCGGTCCAGTCATTTACTATTACCATTTTTCCCCAGTTATTTCTGTTAAAGACTTTAAATACTACAGAATCTTCAAAAGGAGCAAAGCCATATACCACTGACTCTATATTATTATTAATAGTTTGCAGATCTGTTTCGGGCTGCGCTTTTAATCTGTCCATTTTAAAAGCCAGGGAGTCTTTCTTTCTTTGTTGTGGCGATATATATTTTATAATGGCCCCATGAAACATTCTCTGTGCTTCTTCTTCATTTTTACAGGCGGTCTGTAAAATGAAATTCCATTTTATCAATGAATTATTTTTAAGAGAAGGCTCCAGCTTTTGTATTGCGGCAATTCTTTTATTCAGAAGCCAATCGTAATCGGTTACCCAGTCTTCTTTGTTTTTTGGATAAGCGGTGAAGACCACATCTACCTGAACTATCCTCCTGTTTTCTCCATTCCATATTTCCGGGTTTTGGATTATATGGGAAGCATAACCCATATTAAGAATGACAAAAGAATATTTCTGGTCGGTTTTATAGGAAGGCATTTCAATAGTTTCTCCCTTCACCGCATATTCTTTCTGACCGCATACACAGTTGGAAATGAGAAAAATCACTAAAATCAGCCAATAGCGCATCTTCTGACCTTTATTTATATAATACAATAACGGTCAAAAAGTTACAGGATTATCTGCTGTTTGTTTTTTAAATGATTTTTGGGAGAAAAATAATAAGGGCTACAATGACAGAGAAGAGCGCTGCCATGAGTACGGCGCCGGCAGCAAGGTCTTTGATGTGTCCGGCGCGTGGATCATAATTGGGGTGTATTAGGTCTACCATTTTTTCAATGCTGGTATTTACGGCTTCAGTTGTCCAGACCAGCACAACCGCCAGCGCAATCCAGAGCCATTCACTACGATCCAGCTCAAAATAAACACCAAGCCCTGTTGCTGCAATGGTTGCCAGCAAATGCACCCTGGCATTATTTTCATTTTTGAAAAAAAGATAAATGCCTTTAAAGGCGAAGGAAAAGCTTTTCAGACATTTATTAATATTGATCATGTTCAAAGGTAAAATCTTTCACAGACAGAAAGCAAAAAGAGGCTGAAAATTTTCAGCCTTTGTATTATTTTTTAGGTTCAACAGCTATCTGGTCTTTCAAATGAATAATCGAATGCAGGATCAGATAGGAAAAAAACATAAAGAATGAGAATACCATAGTCATAAATATAGCCTGCGGATTATCAAGTTCTCCGGTTACATCGAGCAATAAAGGTTTTGGCCTTGTGAATAAATCCCAGCTATTCCATCTTAATACTCTTCCGAGGTAAATTCCATATCCGCTCAATACAAATACAAAGCTGATAATTCCCCAGTTTACAAGCTTATGGAAGAAACAATCAAGCACCTCATGTATAAAATACAGTGAGATAAAGCCGGTAATCAGTCCTGCCAGCGCAAAGGCAAAGATTAATATTGCATCATACCACATGGGTACTGCATTGCCTGTATTAAGATGTATCAGATCAGTGATAATGTATGGGCTGTTTGGAAAAAACAAAAGCCACATAAAACTGAAAAGCAAAATAATACTGTATCTTTTTGGAAAGCGTGCATAAAATTGCTGCAGCTGAAATGCAATTAATAATGGTACCCAGGCAAGGAATAGATTCCAGATAAGATATAAGTAACTGAAATTTTTTGTCCAATGAACTCTGAATACAGTTAAAACACAGCAGGCAAGTGACATGGCTAACAATACCTTTAATACTCTGAGCCTGCTATTGTAATTGATTAATGTAATTGTTCTCATACTTCACATTCCTTTCCTCTCCAAATACTGTTCTGGTAAGATTGAAACCTCTATGGGAGGTTTCTGAGTATATAACTGATTTCTTAAATTTTCCTCCCTCATTTTTTTAAATTTTTTAATGAGATTATAAGTATGCATTAACACTAGTATTCCGATAATTCCGAACGAACAATCTATCAGTTGCCATAGAAAAGGGATGGATCTTATGTGTCCTGCGATAAGTGCCATAGGAAACACCATTAAGCAAGCAATCATCCCAAATTGTATTACCCATTTCTCATTTCGCCGCAGAGTCTCCCGTAGGGGACTCTGCGTAATTAATTTCTTTATAATGTTTAACATCAAAGACACCGCTCTTCCCAAGTTCATAAAATGCAGCGCTTGAATGTTTGTAATCAGTATAATCGTTAACCAAATTCCATTTGCCGGATACCGGATTATTATGCATATAATCAAGCTTCTGTTCTATCATAATTTCCGAATCGCAAATCTTAACATCAAACGAAGGTGCAAATACCTGGTGCTTCTTTCCCCTTCTTCTTTCATTTTCTTCCACTCCTTCTGACAACTGTTTGAGCAATGAATATTCTTTTCTTTTTTCCAACCTTCTTACCATCTCATAGGCCATAAATCTTTTGCCTGTTCCCACATCTGATCAATTGTTTTGCTGTCTCGCAGAGTCCCCTACGGGAGACTCTGCGGCGAGAGAAGGATCTCTGCCCAAACGGTTACATTTCACCCGGAGGATATTCATTACGATGATGAATCCATACTTGTCAATACAGAATTCGGGAAGTGGGCGGAATACAAGTATATAACCTTCAATAATTCCGCCGGGCAGGATATACTGGTTACCGCTCACGTTCATCACCATTTAGAATTCATTTACTTTGTAGACGATGAGAACATTGCGACTCATGTAATAAATATTACCCTTCCTGCGGGTACAAGCTATATGCTGAAAGTTACTTCAAGAATGGATGAAGGAGAACCAATGATGTATAATGATATGATATGATTGGATTTGATATTGCTTACCATAGTGGTGATACCGCGTACATAGAGATGCCGATAAGCATTTACTTTCATGGCACAGAAGAAGTTTCCTATGAAAAACCCGATGACTATGAATTTGGGGGCTGGATGATGTACCAAGAAAAATATCACTTGACAGGATGCCGATTAAAGTTTACTCCAATCATCTGGAAATGGAAGTAGACAATAGCTGGACAGAGGTTATTAAAAAAGCTATCAATACCTGGAATAACGCGGGAGCAAGCGTGGGCCTTATGAACAATTTTTTTGAATATACTGATAATGCTTCGGAAGCAGGATTACTTTTTGACTGGAGCGGTGAAGGGCTACCTGCCAATGCGCTCGGGGTAGCGAGATTAACTAATTCCAACCCTACTTATATAGCGGGGATCATCATGCGTCCTCCGGGATCAGAAGATTTTGCAAGAACAGCCGAAGTGTTGATTCAGGAAATGGGGCATATTTTAGGAATTGAGCATTCCGGATATCCTGATGATATTATGAATGGAACAGCTCACGGGCATATTCATGAAGACCTTGATCAGGTGGAAATAACACAACGTGACAGACAAATGCTGCGTTGGCTTTACAGCAGGGAAAATTATATTGCCATTATTCCAAAATAAAGATCTTTTTATTCTTATAAATTACAAGCCGTAAGTACTTTTTTTTTATTTTCCATGGTTCTTTAGGTCTTCAATATACTGTTTTTCTGAAACCAGTATATTCTGAATTGCACCATCAGCCTAAAATTACTGCTAACATTGGCAACCATCTATTCGATGTTCGCAGACTAAGAAACCATCCCTAAAAACCATATCCAACATGCAGTCCCAGGCCCAGGTGGTAGTCGTTCGGATCAAAAGCAAATTCAAAAGCAGGACCCTAAATGAAACTCTCCAATTTCAAATTCATAGGCTATTTCAGTATGTAACGTGAATATCGGATTAGAAAGGTCATCACCTTCAAAAGTCACACCGGGAGATGATATCAAACTTAATTTTTCCACAGGACTGTAGGCTACTACCAGCCCTGCAGTATTGTGCTTGAATGCAAAAAATATTCGTTCAAAGCTCACACCTATTCCAAACTTTGATTTTGATATTTTATGGATATAATGAATGTGCATGCTATAACTTAGTACATCTCCTTTAAAATAAGCAGCGGAGCTGGCAATACCGATTTCATTTTTATGATGCTCGTGACTAGAATAATTTACAATGGTATCCGCAGGAATTTGAGCAAAAAGATTGCTGGTTAGAGTTGAGGCAAACAAAGTCATTAAAAGCTTCAGGTTCATGGATAAGGTCTTATGATTAGGTTTTTAACAGCAAATAATGCAATATGAATTGGCTGATCCGGCTAATTTTATTTCACAATTATAAAGGAAATATTTTTACTATTGAAGGAATGTAACATTAACTATTATGGAAAAATTGTATATTTTTTTGAAAGACTCTTAAGTGAGAAGATAGACACAATATTCTCGAATAATTATTAAAGAAAATTTCTGTTCTAAAGGTTTCCCCAAATGGCTCTAATGTAAAAGGAGGTGAATTGTCAATCCTTCCTAAAGAATAAAGGCTCCCATTACTAAGGAGCCTTTATATTTGAATTTACTACGAGAATTATTTCTTAGATAGAAGATTTTGAAGCTCACTTATATCCTTCTGCTGATCCTGGATCATTTTCTGAGCCAGGCTTTTCATTTCCTTATTCTTTCCATAGGCAATTTCCGCTTTCGCCATTTCCATGCCATCCTTATGATGATCAATCATCATTGTTGCAAAATCCTTATCCACATCTCCTTCCATTTTCATATTTTTCATTTTGCTATCCATAGCCTCCATATTCTTCATCATTTTCATGCTAAACGGATCTTTAGCCATCTTTTCATGATCATGAGTTCCTTCCGCTTTATGACTTTCAGTAAAAGCCTGTAATTGGTTTAAATCCTTTGTCTGAGCAAGTTTCATTTTTCCTGCCAGAGATTTAATACTTTCATCTTTTCCTGACTTAAGCTCAATGTCACACATTTCTATTGCACCTGTATGATGCTCAATCATCATGGAAGCAAAATCATGATCAGGATCTCCCGACATATGAACGTCTTTCATTGCTTGCATAGATTTGCTCATTACCGCCATTAAATTCATGGATGAGTCCTCGCTACTTCCCATATTATGTCCTGAATGATCCATATTCATAGTATCATTCATGCTTTTACCGCTGGTATTATTTTCTGTTGCCTTATCTTCATTTGATTGTTTGTTTCCATTGCAACCAGATAAAAAATATATACATGCAGCAAAAAAAATTGAATATAGTGCTTTTGTCTTCATAAGGAATAAGTTTAAAAATTTTATTAATTAAAATACTATAAATAAAACAGATTTGCGATGCCTGATATAAATTATACTTATAAGCCTTAGATGATCATTTATATTAATAATATGATTATCTAAGGCTGACAGTTATTCTGATTACATATACAGGCATTCAATACTCCATTCTGAGCAAAGACGCCCTTCAAATCATATGACCCAATGACTTATAAAAATTATTAACCCATTTCGGTTAAATATGTTTAGCCTAATATTAATGGGGCTGCCCGTGTTCAGTACGGAACTTGGCCAATTCGATAATTTCCATTTGCTGTTCATCTATTTGCTTTTGAGCTTCCTCCCTTGCTGCCGCGTCATTGCCATAATCCAATTCAAGCTCCGACATATCTATAGCACCCTGATGGTGATGGGTCATCATCTCTGAAAAATCATAATCTGGGTCATTCGACTTATGAAAAGACTTCATGGTTTCATTCATTTTCATCATTACACTATCCATCTTAGCCATAAACTCATTGGCATCTGCATCCATAACAGGCGCTCCATGAGTAGCAAGAAACTGTTGCAAACGAGTTCGGCTTGCAATATTCGCTGCTTTAGTTTGAGAGGCAATATCTTTAGCTTTTTGTTCATGCCCATATTGCAACTCTATGTTTGCCATAGATATAGCAAGCCCATGATGATCTATCATCATTTGTGCAAAATCTACATCCGGATCCATAGTCATAGTCATAGTATCCATCCTTGTCATAAAGTTGACCATAGCCGTATCGTTTGCTGTATAAAAAGCAGAATTATCTACGGGTTGAGGTGTAACTTTATCATCATCGTCATTGTCTTTACAGGAATAGAATGCGGCAAACCCCATTAAGAGAAAATAAAACATCATTTTTGTCTTCATAAGCTGTTGAATTTTTAGGTTAAACTTTATTACTCAGTAAGCATAACTCCAGAATCCATTTTCAGTTTATTTAAATTGAGAATAAATTATGCAATTACGCCCATGATGATGGTCATGATTTTCACGATGGTCATGGGCTTATTGTACTCCCCTTTCTTTAGACCACTATTACTACTATCGTAGTTGTTTTCT
>JAIERY010000333.1 GCA_019746425.1 Cytophagaceae bacterium | reverse complement strand
CTATTGTTTCGATAATTTTTTTATCCCAAAACTATCCTTTTTTCAATTACTCCCCAACTTTTAACGCTGACCCCTTTTAATTTCTTATTTGCATTGTGCAGTAATTCATTCTGGACTTTCATGATGTTTAACAGATCGTGCATGGCATTCAGATTTTAAAGTTGCGTCATGACTATTTGTTCGAGGTCGGCTTTTGTGTAATGTCTCATGATTATATATTGGAATACAATACAAATATATATCGCAATATAATATTTTTCAATACATTTTTATATTATAATTTAACACATTGAAAAATAAACTATGAACCAGCAATAAGTTTATGTGTTATATAGTCGTATAAAATCTTTTTTAATAGCTGATAATCAAATGAACAGGATAAAAGAAGTCCTCAAGGAACAAGGAAGAACACAAACCTGGCTGGCGGAAAAAATCGGAAAAAGCTATGTGGTGGTAACCAATTATTGCAATAACAATGCTCAACCTAGTATTGAGGTGCTACGGAAAATCGCAGAGGTTCTTGATGTGGATGTGAGGGAATTAATTACCCCAACCAAAAATAGTTAATATGAAAATAGTAAGTCTCACCCTTGAAAACTTTCGAAGTTACAGAAATCAAGTAACTATAACGTTTAATGATTTAACTGTACTAATTGGAAAGAATGATATTGGAAAATCTTCCATTCTTGAGGCGTTAGACATTTTTTTTGAAAACAGAAAAATGGATGCTGACGATGTTAATATTGAAGCAAAGGCAGCTAATGAATCAGCTAAATTAACTATTGTCTTTTCATGTCTCCCGGAAGAAATTAATTTAGATGCAGGGGCGAAAACTAACCTCAAAGATGAGTACTTACTAAATAAAGAAAACTTTTTAGAAATTAAAAAAGATTTTTCCAGCCTAAGTAAACCTAAAACATATATTGTTTGCAACCATCCAGAAAATGAAAACGCGAATGATCTTCATAACTTAAAAATTAAAGATCTTCAAAAGCGGATAAAAGATTTAAAAATCGAAGGTAACTTCAATGCTGCAGTTAAAAATGAAATCCGTAAAGCTATTTGGTCAAGTGTTGGAGAAGAACTCACTCTGAAAAATACAGAATTGGAAATAAGTCAGGATGGTGTAAAAGATATCTGGGATAAATTAACGCTTTTACTTCCCCTGTATGCTTTATTCCAGGCAGATCGAAAGAATGATGAAAAAGACAAAGAGATTCAGGATCCTTTAAAAGTTGCTGCGGAACAGGCATTAAGAAAACACCTAGATGCCCTGAATAAAATTAAAGAGGAAGTAGAGAAAGAAATTGCTGAGATAGCTAACCTGACCATTGATAAGTTAAAAGAAATGAATGAGGAGGTTGCTAAACAGCTTAAACCTCATTTTACTCCCGAACTAAAATGGGCGGATTTATTTAAGCCAACTTTAACAAGCGACGATATTCCAATGAACAAAAGAGGTAGCGGCGTCAGACGTTTACTTCTAATCAATTTTTTCCGGGCAGAAGCAGAGAGAAAACGACAGGAAAAAAATATACCCGATGTAATTTATGCTATTGAAGAACCGGAAACGTCTCAGCATCCTGACTGGCAAAAAAAACTAATGGATGCGCTGAAAGAAATTGCTCAAAATGGAATTGCTCAAATCATTACTACCACACATAGCCCGGCTTTAGCAAGTTTGGTAGAAGTAGAAAACCTGCGATTTATCTGTAAGGAAAATAATTGCAATGTAATTGAAGTCGGAGATGAAACTAATTTTGGAAAAATTGCAGACGCATTAGGAGTATTACCTAATATCCCTGATGAATTGGATAAACTTAAAGTAATAGTATGCCTTGAAGGACCGTCTGACATCTCTTTCTTCTACAATATTTGCAATCACTTCGGCATAGATTTAAAAAATGACAAACGTGTTTTAACCATTTGTATGGGTGGTGGAACCCTTGCCTACTGGGTAACGCATAATTATCTGAGCAAACTTAATAAACCGGAAATCCATATCTATGATAGTGATGTAGCAAAGTATCAGAAATATATAGAAAAAGTACTGACAAGAGGAAATAACAGTTGGGGAACGCTGACTCTAAAAAGGGAAATTGAAAACTATGTACATCCTTCCATTATTACCAGACATCTGCGTTTAGAACAAGAACTATTGGATACAACTCAGTCCGATTGGATTGACAAATGGAATATCATGGATGTAGAGGTGGAACTGGCGAAACATAAAAGAAATAACGTAAAACAATCCATTGCGGAACATGGCGCTCAACAAATGACAGTTGATTTATTTAGAGACCTGAATGCCCATGACGAAATAAATAGCTGGTTTGAAGAAATTAAGAAAAGACTAAACTAACAATGCCAACATTACACTGGATAGGAAAAGAGAAGGTTATCAATCATCACATGGATGTTCCGTTTAAAGTATTGGAACATAAATATCATTTCTCGTCTGAATCAGGATTATCTGGATTGAAGAATGAACAGGATTCATCTTCATCAATCCAAAAATCCCTTAATCCTATAAATCCAAATGCAGACAAGAGAAGCTGCAATAAAATAATTCACGGCGACAACCTGGAAGCGTTGAAAGCTTTATTGCCTGAATATGAAGGAAAGATAAAATGTATTTACATAGACCCTCCTTACAATACCGGAAATGAAGGATGGGTGTATAACGATAACGTAACCGACCCTAAAATAAAAAAATGGTTGGGTCAGGTGGTTGGGAAAGAAAGTGATGATTTAAGTAGGCACGATAAATGGCTCTGCATGATTTATCCTCGTCTAAAGTTATTACATAAATTACTAAAGGAAGATGGAGCAATTTTTATTTCTATAGATGAAAATGAATATTCTTACTTGAAGTTATTATGTGATGAAATATTTGGAAGGGGAAATTTTATTATTACTGTAGCTTGGCAAAAAAGGTATTCCAGAGAGAATAGAGGCATTATTGGAGATGCTCATGAATATATTGTTGCCTATGCCAAGAATTTACAAGGCTTTAAGCAAGTTGCTAAAAAGATTAAGCCAACAGAAGACCAGACAAAGATTTATAAAAACCCCAATAATGATCCAAAAGGAAGATGGAGGGCAATTCCAATGACTGCTCAAGGATACAGACCCAATCAAATGTATCCTATTGTTGCTCCAAAAGGGAAAGTTCATTTACCTCCGGAAGGAAGATGTTGGTCGATGATTGAATCTGAATTTTTAAGGTTAAAGGATGAGAATAAAATTTACTTTGGGAAAGACAATAATTCTCAACCAAACGTAATTAGGTATTTAAACGAAATAGAAGGTTTTGTTCCTTGGAGTTGGTGGCCTTCAAATGAAGTCGGACATACAGATGAAGCAAAAAAAGAGATACATAGTTTTTTCGGAAAAACAGAAGCATTTGACACTCCTAAACCTGTGAGATTAATAAATAGGATTTTAGAAATTGCTACAGATAAGCAATCTATAGTTCTTGATAGTTTTGCAGGTTCAGCTACAACTGCTCATGCCGTGTTAAATCTCAATAAACAAGATGGAGGCAACCGCAAATTTATCCTTGTAGAAATGGAAGATTATGCTGAAACAGTTACAGCAGAAAGAATAAAACGAGTAATCAATGGATATGGAGAAATTGAAGGTACAGGCGGTAGCTTTGATTTTTACGAATTAGGGCAGCCACTTTTCAATGAGGATGGTAATCTGAACGAAGCAGTAGGTACAGAACGAATCCGCAATTATGTCTGGTACACAGAAACTAAAACTCCAATGTCTGAATTGGGATTTACAGGATTAATGGATAAACAGGATTCTTCCAAAATCCAAAAATCCGCTAATCCAAAAAATCCAAATTCTGACAACAAGCACTTCTTAGGTAATCATAACGATACGGCTTACTATTTCAACTATGAGCCGGACGAAATCACTACATTAAACCATGAGTTCCTTGCTACCATGAAAACCAAAGCGGAGCAGTATGTCATTTATGCCGACAATTGTTTGCTCACAAAAGAGTTCATGACGAAGCATCACATCATTTTCAAGAAAATTCCAAGGGATATAACCAGATTCTGACCGTTGATTAAATTGATTTGATTGATGAATTTGATTTTTTTAAAATGATAAAGAAAGAATATAAATATTCAGAAATTACAGCTAAAATACTTGGATGTGCTTTTGAAGTACATAAGTATTTGGGTAATGGTTTTCGGGAGGTGATTTACCAAAGGGCATTGGCTGAAGAGTTGATGCTGCAAGGTGTTGGTTTTGCAAGAGAATTTGAAATGCCAATCTTTTATAAAGAAAAACAGATAGGTACACGACGTGTAGATTTTCTAATTGAGGATGTAATTTCTGTGGAGTTAAAAGCTATAACTAAACTAGAAGAAATACATCTTTGCCAAGCTATAAATTATTTGGAGGCATATAATTTAAAAATTGGAATGCTTATGAATTTTGGTTCAAAAAGCCTTGAGTACAAAAGATTGATTAATTCCAAGCACAAATCAATTCAATTAGAAAAATCAAAATTAATCAACGGTTAAGGCTATGGAAGAAAAGCAGTTTGCCGACATCATTTATTTAATCAAGCATTCCAGAAGCAGTGCTCTTAAATCTGTCAATACGGAATTAATAAATCTGTATTGGAATATTGGAGCCTATATTCATAAAAAGCTAGCGGAAGCTTCCTGGGGTGAAAAAACGGTTGATGAAATGGCGACTTTTATTCAAAAAAATCATCCGGAATTAAAAGGATTTAATCGCAGAGGACTTTACCGAATGAAGCAATTTTATGACAAATATACCTCAATGGCATTTGTGTCACCGAAAATGACACAAATTCAAATGATTGATAATCAATCAGATAAAATTGTGCCATCGGCAATGACACAATTAGAAATCAGCGATATAAGAGAAAGTATTTTGGCAAAAATCAGCTGGACACATCATTTAACACTTATCTCAAGAATAAAAACAAATGAGGAAAGGGAATTTTATTTGCGACTTTGTATAAAAGAAAATTACAGTGTTAAAGAATTGGAAAGGCAGATAAATAGCGGTCTTTTTGAACGCACGATGATAGGGAATTCAAAACTCTCAGCAGCGGTGAGAGAAATTCACCCGGATATTGAAAATACCTTTAAAGATAGTTACATATTCGATTTTTTAAACCTGCCGGAACCGCATAATGAAAGTGATCTACAAAAAGGCCTGATCCGACAAATGAAAAATTTTATCCTTGAATTGGGTAAAGACTTTTTATTTATAAGCGAAGAATACAAAGTGCAGGTAGGGAACAATGACTTTTATATTGATTTACTTTTTTATCATCGTGGGCTGCAATGTTTGGTAGCGTTTGAATTAAAAGCTGATAAGTTTAAGCCCGAACATTTGGGTCAGATAAATTTCTATTTAGAAGCTTTAGACCGGGATGTTAAAAAGCAGAATGAGAATCCGAGTATTGGCGTATTGCTTTCAAAGATAAAGACAGTGAAGTGGTGGAATATGCTTTGAGCCGAAGCCTTTCACCCACTATGGTTTCGGAATATAAAACGCAGCTTCCTGATAAAAAGCTGTTACAGCAGAAGCTGCATCAACTGTCTGAATTGGGATTTTTTGGAGAAAAGGATTAAAGGATTTTTTGCTATGGAAAAAGAAAAAATTGAAGATGATTTAACATACAAGATAATTGGATGTGCAATGAAAGTTCATGCCACTTTAGGAAATGGTTTTCAGGAAGTAATCTATCAAAGAGCTTTAGCGATTGAAATGCATAAAGCAGGATTAACCTTTTCAAGAGAAATGGAAATACAAATTTTTTATGAAGGTGAAGAAATTGGTACAAGAAGAGTAGATTTTTTAGTTGAAAATGAAGTAATGGTAGAATTAAAAGCATTGACAGGAATAGAAGATGTACATTTAGCTCAAGGCTTAAACTACCTGGTAGCATATAAATTAGACAAAGGATTATTATTGAATTTTGGAGCGAAAAGTTTAGAAGTAAAAAGGTTGCGGCATCCGAAAAATAAAATGCCCAACACTATTCCTAACAATCCAATAATCTCTGAATCCAACAAATCCAAATTCTGACAATAAATGGAACTAAAGCCATATCAACAGCAGGTAATAAATGACCTTTCCTTGTTTTTGGAAGAGATACAGGAAACAAAAGATGTGAAAGATGCTTTCTATAATTTTTGGGCAACACATCCCAAAACGCCTTTATTTCCCTTTACCGGAACAGCCATTGAGCCATACAAAAACAACGTGCCGAGGGTACCGCATATTTGCGTAAAGGTGCCCACGGCTGGTGGTAAAACATTTATCGCATGCAATGCCATTAAAGCCATATTTGATGCCTTTGCATATGATAAGCCTAAAGCGGTAGTTTGGTTAGTACCGTCCATTACCATTTTAGATCAAACCATAAAAAACCTGAAAGATCCTTCACATCCATACAGGCAAAAAATTAACTCGCACTTTGGCAACAAAGTTGAAGTTTTTGACAAGGCTACTTTATTGCAGGGAAGCGGATTTAATGCCACTTCGGTAAAAGAGCAACTGAATATTATGGTTTTCAGCTTCGACAGTTTAAGAGCTAAAAACAAAGAAGACAGAAAAGTTTTTCAGGAAAACGGAAATCTGCAATCATTTGAAAATCTTTTGGGGAAAGATTCAGAAATAACCTTAGGCTCTGTAATCAAATATTTAAATCCTTTAGTAGTGGTGGATGAAAGCCACAATGCAGAAAGTGATTTGAGTGTGGACATGCTCAAAGAAATCAATCCTTGTTTTATCCTTGACCTTACCGCAACTCCCAGAAAGAATAGCAATATCATCAGTTTTATTGATGCATTGGAGTTGAAAAAGGAAAACATGGTGAAGCTTCCTGTTATTGTTTACAATCATCAGGACAAAACCGAAGTAATCAATTCTAGTTTGCAGTTACAAAAGCGATTGGAATTACAAGCCATTGAAGAAGAAAAGAAGGGCGGTAAATATATTCGCCCGATTGTGTTGTTTCAGGTACAACCGAAAAACGGAAAAGAGTTTTTGAATGAAGAAGAAGAAAAATCGAATGTTCAGAAGCTGAAAGAAAAACTGGTTGAGCTAAAAATTCCTGCGGAACAAATAAAAATCAAAACAGCGAATATAAACGAAATCAAAGGGATTGATTTGATGAGTAAAGAATGTGAGGTTCGGTATATCATTACGATCAATGCACTAAAAGAAGGTTGGGACTGTCCGTTTGCTTATATCCTGGCATCATTAGCTGATAAAAGCTCGGCAGTTGACGTAGAACAAATTTTAGGAAGGGTTCTGCGACAACCGTATGTAATGAAACATAAATTTCCATTACTCAATCTTAGTTATGTCTTAACGGCATCTTCTAAATTTCTGGATACCTTAGACAATATTGTAAAAGGATTGAACAAAGCAGGATTCAGCGATAAAGATTACAAATTAGCTGATCCTGCAATGCTTGAAGAAGCAAAAACGAAAGATCCATTACAGCAATTAGCAGTTTTCTCTACTAGCGAAGAAACAGAAGAAGATATTACTTCCGGCATTGACACATCAAGAATTTCAGTTCCTGCTGAAGCTGAATTACCAAGTGAAACGATTTCAGAAATTGAAAAATCAGCTATTCAACAAAATGAAGAGTTTGAAAAAACTGTTTCTGAAATGGAATCAAACAATACAACGGTTTTACCAAACGAAATAAAACAGCTTGTGAAAACATACAGCATAAAGGATATTTTTAAGGAACAAGCAGAAAAAATTAATTTGCCCCAGTTTTATCTGAAAGTTCCCGCAAACGATTTATTCGGAAAGAAAGAGATATCATTGCCTTTAGAAAAGGAGAATCTATTAGAAGGATTTGCCTTAAGTAAGGCCGATACCAATGTTGCATTTGGCAACATTACCTCAGAACTTTACAAGGTAGATTTAGATGAAACGAAAAGAGAGCATACCCCCACGTTTTTAAGGCTTGATGGTTCGGTAAA
>JAIERY010000401.1 GCA_019746425.1 Cytophagaceae bacterium | reverse complement strand
TACCAAGAGTGAACTTCAGTTTTGACAAAAAAAACAAATGGAAAAGCGGACATTTTTTTATAGGTCCCGTTTACTCTTTCAGACTTGGTAAGAAATTTGTAATGGATGTTAAAGCATTGGGAGGAGTTTTTATGCTAAGAAAACCAGGCTACAACTTCCATTACAAAGATTCAGGTGGATTGGATCATGATTTCAGCTATCAGTCGGGCAATGGTTCAAGAGCAGGAATAGACATAGGATTGTCTGCGCGATACCCTCTATCTAAAAAGCTCGCTTTAAAGTTTAATATTGACTATATTAGATCTACTACAAAAGTGACTTATGATGTGAAGATTACTGAACCTTTTTACAGTAATCCTTCGGCGCCTCCAAGCGGCACAGTAGAAAGATTAGTGGCAAATTATATTACTCAAAATGTAAGGGTATTAAATATTGGACTGGGATTGGTATTTCAGTTGGAAAGATAAGATTTAAGGGCTTAAAATTAACTGTGGGTTTTACATATACTACAATACTTTTAACAAAATTAAGAATACATGTAAGTATCTATCAAATAAAAACTGTACGGTATTAGCACTAAAAAATAAAAATATGGTTTACAGACTAACAGCATTCATCCTTTTAGCAATACTGTTTTGTTTCTTTTCCTGCGAAAAAGAGAATCAGACTGAAGATTCTACCTTCTTAATTATCCAGGATACGGCCATGAGCACAGATACTTCCATTGTTATTGATGGAGTGATCATAGGCCAAAGAATCAATATAGATACCCTGGGCATATATTATCAACAATCCGGCACACCATACTCAAACAGAGTCACCTTCGGAAGCAGAACATCTCCAGGAAAATTTCAAATGGAAGTTCGTGGATTAAACCCGTTTACAAATTACTACTATCATATTTATGCGGTGAATAAAAATGGTGTTTACCATACATCACCTATGTATACTATTATGACTTCAGGAGGAAAATAATCATTATGAAAAAACTTATATTTATTGTTGCATGTGCATTCGCATTTTGCGCATGTGAAAAGGAAGGGGATGAAAATAATGATTATTCTTCATATCTTCTTGTCAGAGATCAATATTTTGTGGACGACACCAGTATAACTTTTAATGTTGTAATCATCGGACAACAACTCAATATTGACACCCTTGGCATATCCATTCGTGATAATTTTACTGGAATTGAAAGACGGGAATATCTGGGCAGCATACAAAAAGGTGGAAGCTACCAGTTCCGGATTAATGGTTTAACACCAGGAAATCAGTATTATTATTATATATATTCAAGAAACAGATACGGCTGGAGCAATCAAACTCCTATGTATAATTTCACCACAACAAATTTTACTCAGTTATAATCCTGCTACATTTCAGAGCATATGTTAAGATCCGTTCATACATTTATTTTTATTTTATTCATATCCTCTCTTTCTTTCAGCCAGGACTTTAACTGGAAAATTAAATTTGATTCGAGTAAATATTTTTTTAAAAAAGGAGAATATGCTATTTCGGCATCGATGCTTGAAAACCTCATACCTGCCGTTGAGAAAAATATTCCTGATACTGCTGCTTATTACGAAATGAAAAACCTGCTTGGCATTTCTTATCTGAAGACAAGCAAAATACCGGAAGCTGAAAATCAATTCAAACAAACCATTGCTTTTTACTCCAATCATCAGACGATAAAAAATCACCCGCATTATTTCATAGCCTTAACCCAGCTTGCTGCTGTTTACTTCAGTACAAAAAAATATACCGATGCTGAGCCTTTATTCAGAAATGCGCTTCATATTCAAAAAGAAACCAAAGGTGAAAAAAATCAGGACTACCTGACATTACTGAACAATCTTGCTACAATTGAAAATTTACTTAAGAGGTATCAGGCTTCGGATTCTATCTACAACACCATACTTTCTATAAAAAAAGAAATGTATGGAGAAAAACATCCTGAATATTTTACTTCATTGAATACCATTGCAGCAGGGTATAAAAACGCCGGGCGCTACAAACAGGCAGAAGAAACTTATTTGAAATTAGCCAATGCATTAAAAGATACAGTAGGCGTAAATCACCCTGAGTATGGTAATGCCATTAATAATCTTGGCTTATTATACAAGCTATCGGGAAAATATGCACAGGCAGATACTTTGTTGACGGCTGTTGTAAATATTAAAAAACAACATGCTGCAGAAAAACCTCTTGACTATGCTTTAGCCCTTAACAACCTGGCATTGCTCTACAAAACCATGAACAGGTATGCCGAAGCTCAACCATTATTCAATCAAACTTTACAGATTTACAGAAGCACAGCAGATACCAATAATATTGCATTTGGACAGGCCCTGTCCAACCTGGCAAGCCTTTACAGGATCGAAGGATATTACAGCAAGTCTGAATATCTTTTTAATGAAACAAGAGAATTGTATAAAAAACTGGTTGGAGAAAACCATCACGAATATGCATTGCTTTTAAATAATATTGCATTGCTATATGATGAAATGGGAAGATATGAGATGGCTGAAAACATGTACAAAGATGTGCTTGAGATTACAAAAAAAACATTAGGGGAAAAACATCAGGAGTACGCTACTACCAGCAATAACCTCGCTTTACTATACGGTACAATGGGACATTATGACCAGGCTGAACCACTTTTCAAAAAAGCATTACAGATACGAAAAGAAACACTGGGAGAAAATCATATTGAATACGCAGAAAGTTTAAATAACCTTGCGTTGCTTTACCAGAAAATGAACCGCAGCAAGGAAGCAGAACCTCTCTTTCAAAAAGCACTAAGCATTACTAAAAATTCTCTGGGAGAAAAAAACACAGAATATGCAGTAGGGCTTACCAACCTTGCCGCATTTTATGAAGAAAACAATCAGGATAATAAAGCAAAAGAATTATTCCTCCAGGCAAAAGAAATTATAAAACAGGAATTGGGAGAATCACATCCTATTTATGCAGCAGTAATCCATGACCTTGCCATGGTATACCGGAAGCAAAAAGATTACGGGAAAGCAGAATCAATTTATAAAGACGAGATCAACATTATAAAATCTTCTTTAGGCATTAATAACCGTGCTTATGTATCAGGAATAATTGGATTAGCGGGTGTATATGAAAATACAGGAAAGTATACCGAAGCCGAAAAAAATTATCAGGAAGCAATGCAGATCACTAAAGGTTTATTTGGTGAAAAGCATCCTCAATATGCCTTTGCAGCTACTAATCTTGCAAGAGTAAGCACTGTATTAAAAAAATATGATGAGGCCGAAAAGTATTGGAATATTGCCATTGACAATTACCTGTATCAGATCCAGACATATTTTCCTTCCATGAGTGAAAAGGAGAAGGAACAGTTTTATTTCCATGTCCATCCTGTTTTTGAACAATTCAACTCTTTTGCGCTGCTGAGGGCCAACACCAATCCGCTTATCATCGGAAAGATGTATAACAATCAGCTGGCCACCAAAGCTATATTATTAAATGCTTCCAATAAATTAAGGGAGAATATTCTAAACAGCGGAGATAAGGCCTTAATTAATGATTATAGAAACTGGCAGGCACAAAAAGAATTTCTTTCAGAAGTGTACTCTCTGACCAAAGAAGAAATTAAAAATAAAAACATCAATGTTGACAGCATTGAGCTTCATGTAAATGATCTGGAAAAACAACTTTCCTTGCGTTCTGAATTATTTAAAAGCACTACAGAAAAACAAACTTACACGTGGGAAGAAGTTCAGAAAAAGCTAAAACAGGGAGAAGCTGCCATAGAAATTATTGCATTTACCAAATTTAAATCCGACTCAGCGGGCACTTACACTGATTCTGTTTATTATGCTTCCCTGGTAGTAAGGCCAGACACTAAAAATCAACCTGAAATTGTACTTGCCAGAAACGGAGCAGACCTGGAAAATAAATTTGTCAAGTATTACAGAAATGCCATCAAATTCAAAGTTCCGGATGACCATGCCTATAATCAGTTCTGGAGAAGAATAAAAGAAAAACTCAATGGTGTATCCAAAGTGTATCTTTCTCCTGACGGAATCTACAACAACATAAACCTATACGCTATCAAAAATCCTGAAACAAAAGGATTTATTGTGGATGAAATAGAAATTGAAATCATTACCAACAGCAAAGATCTTGTCATCCCTCAGAAAACAAAAACTTTCGATAACAGAGATGTGGTACTAATAGGCAATCCTTCTTTTTATCTCGACAACGAAACAACCGGAAATATCGCACCGCTTCCGGGAACAGGAGAAGAAGTGAAAAAAATCAACGACAAAGTTGTTGAAGTAAACTGGAAAGGCAATATGTATGTCGGAAATATGGCCAAGGAAGAAACAGTTAAAGAAATTAAAAATCCACGCGTGCTTCATATTGCCACTCATGGATTTTTTCAGCCTGATGTAGATATCAAAGATGAAAAAGATGATAAGAAGAATGAAAACCCATTGTTGAAATCAGGGCTGATGCTTGCCGGGTCGGGAATTCCTTCTTACCTGAATGATGCGGCTGAAGATGGAATACTTACCGCTTATGAAGCAATGAACCTGAATCTGGACCAGACTGATCTGGTAGTATTGTCTGCTTGCGAAACCGGTCTGGGCGAAATTAAAAACGGACAAGGGGTATACGGTCTTCAAAGAGCCTTCAGGGTAGCCGGAGCGCAAACACTTATTATCAGCTTGTGGAAAGTAGATGATGTAACTACTCAGAAACTTATGGTGGCATTTTATGAGGCATGGCTGAAAACCAATAATAAAAGAGAAGCGTTTAAACTTGCTCAGCAAAAAGTGAGAGCCGAACATGCGGACCCATATTTCTGGGCTGCATTTGTAATGATCGGGGAATAATATTTTTACATATACATTAGTATAGATTATGAATAATTTATTTAGAAAATTTTTCCTGTCAGGACTTGTTGTCTTTGTTGCCGGCAATTCTTTCTCGCAGGGAACAGGAATCAACATCAATACTTCCTATTATGAATTTGCACCTGCTCTGAGCGCAGATGGCAAGACTATGGTTTTTCAGTCTAACCGTGAGGGAGGATACAAATTGTATGAAAGCATTATGCAGCCGGATGGAAAATGGTCTGAGCCAAAAACGATCAACGAAGTAGGCCCTCCTGCAAAAAACTTTGTTTTAATAGGCGGACCAAGTCTTACCTTTGATGGAAGCACTTTATTTTTCTGTGCATTGCTTGCAGGAGGGCTAGGTGACATGGATATTTATTTTACTACGAAAAATAGTGGTACCTGGTCGGCTCCACAGAACATTGGAGGCCCTGTAAATACAGATAAGTTTGACGGCTTCCCTTCTATTTCTGCCGATGGCAAAAAATTATTCTTTACCAGAACAGATGGTTCTTCTGACTGCCATAAAATTCTTGTATCAGAAAAAACAGATATGGGCTGGAAAGATCCTAAGGAACTTCCCTCTGAAGTAAATGTCAGTTGTGCCAAAGCGCCAAGAATTCTATCTGATGGAAGAACATTAGTCTTTTCCTCTGACAGAAATTCAGGTAAAGGCGGCTATGATTTATACAGAGCTGTTCAGAATAAAGATGGCAAGTGGGGTGATCCTGTTCCTGTCGAAGCAGTAAACTCTGCCGAGAGTGAAGCATTCGGAGCCATTACTGAATTACAGGAGCTGATGTATTATGTATCTAAAGGAGATATCTATTCAACCGTCGTTCCTCCTGCCTATATCCTGAATAAAATCGCCCTTACTATGGTAGATGCAGAAAATAAAAAACCTGTGAAAGCAAAGGTAAATATTAAAGATGCAAACATCAGTGATATGGTGAAAGGAGATACCAATAATACTGATGGAAAATACCAGGTTGTATTGGTACCCGGCAAAAAATATAATTTTGAAATTACAGCAGACGGATACAATGATTCAATCCTGGCGCTTGGCTTTCTTCCGGGAGAGGACTTTTCCAGAATTGATCAGACCATAGAACTCCAGCCAAGAAAAAGAGAAGTGCTTCTTGACATTGCCGATCTTTATACCAATGAAGGACTTTCTGTAGAAATAAAAATTACCGACCTGGAAACAGGAGAAGAGACTATCATACATGAAACCGTAGGCCGGGATGGTAAGTATGCCGTTAACCTTCGCGAAGGAAATAAATACAATGTAGAAGTAACCAGCAAGGAAGGTTATGCTTATTCTACTATGAAAATAGATGTTCCCAAATCCAGGCCTACTGCTAAAACACTTCCTAAATCTGATACTGCGACAGGCGCCACTAATACAGTGGCTATTATCGAACCGGACAATGCTCCGATAAAGCATCAGATCAAAGTGATGCCACTCAAGCAGGGAGCAAAGCTTGTTTTGAAGGATATATTTTTTGAATTTAATGCTGATCAGCTTAAGGACAGCTCCTACATAGAATTAAACAGAGTAGTTGATCTGATGAATGAAAATCCAAACATCAATATTTCAATCAATGCACATACTGATGATATAGGTTCGGATGAATTTAACATGAAGCTTTCTGAAAGAAGGGCAAAAAATATTGAAGCTTATCTTGTATCCAAAGGAGTTGATTCTAAAAGATTAAAACCAATCGGTTTTGGAAAAAGCAAACCCGTTGCTTCCAATGCAACGGAAGAAGGAAGAGCAAAAAACAGAAGGGTGGAATTGAAGGTAATAGAAATAGTAAAATAGTATTCATTCATAAAAAATAAAAAAAGTCAGGTTATAAAACCTGACTTTTTTTATTTGCCTTATTTTCTTAATTTCAATTTCATGATCACCATTATCTCAGGAACCAACCGCCCCAACTCCAATTCCATTCGCGTGGCAAATTATTATCAGGCGCTGCTTAAAGAAAGGGGTATGGAAAGCCAGATACTGGACCTGGCAAAAATTCCGGAGAAATTTATTTTCACCGCCCTGTATGATAACCTGGGAAAAGATCCGGAGTTTAATAAGTTTGTGGATATGATCAAAGGCGCCGACAAATATGTGTTTATCGTCCCGGAATACAATGGATCATTTCCCGGTGTGCTCAAAGCATTTATTGACGGACTGGATTATACGGCAAGTTTCAAAGATAAAAAATGTACACTGGTTGGAATCGCGACAGGACAAATGGCGGGTACGCTTGCCCTTAGTCATCTCACTGATATTTTAAATTACCTCGGCATGCATGTTCATGCACTCAAACCAAGACTTCCCTGTGTTCAAAACTTATTAACAGCCGGAAAAATCAATGACCCTGTCCTGGAAAAACTTCTGCAAAGCCAGGCAGAATCATTTATTAAGTTTTAAAGTTGTAAAATTCTAAAGTTAAAGCATAAATAACTTTTCAACCTTCAAACCTTATAACCTTTTAACCATTTAATCTACATTATCATGTAAGAATTTATTGTTACCCAGAATCTCATTCTCATCATTCAGATTAAATCTTGAAATATTTCTTTCCGATGAGTGTGGGTAATCCTGAAGATTTACATTCTTTCTCAGATAGGCTGGAACTTCAAGCTTCTCCTTAAATTCTTCCGGATTCATGGTAATATTACTGCTTAAGCCTTTCAGCTTTTTAATCCTCTCCTGAGCCTGATCCAGCATGTATTTTTTTCTCTCCTCATCTTCAGGTTTGGTTTCCTTTTTTATTTCAAATACATATTCCACTTTATTCTCAGGCTGAGGTTCCGGCGTTGGTTCTTCCTTAAGCTCATGCTTGATAATCATGGGTTCTTCCAGGCTGAAGAGTGTTCTCTCCTGCTTCGGCTCTTCCTTTTTTGGTTCCGGTTTTATCTCAGGCTGTTGCTCCTTGGGTTTTTCAAAATAGAAATTATTTACCACAGGCTTTTTGGCGGCATATTCATTGCTGAATAAGTTAATCTGCTTGTCTGACTCCAGGTCAAATACTTTTTTTGATACTTCCTGGGGTTCTTTATGAGTAAAGCCGGTAGCAATTACAGTTACCTTAATATTGGCACCAAGAGACGCTTCTATTCCCTGGCCGAA
>JAIERY010000150.1 GCA_019746425.1 Cytophagaceae bacterium | reverse complement strand
ACAACAAAATTGACAAAAAAAACGGGGTAGAAGAAATTTACCCCGTTTTCCTTACAATTTTAGTCGGACAATAATGAAAAAATTACTTAAAACCAGCTTTGCAATATTGCCCCAGAATTTCAACAGGTTTGTTTTTTATCCTCCTTATGTAAAAGACCCCCACCTTTGGTGGGGGTCTTTTACTTTTATTCAGCCATTACAAACACATTTGCTAAGCCTTTATAGTATTGATTTTCCAGAATAAAAAACCTGCTACTCCGGAAATTAAAAGCGTGCCCGCGCCGATATTCTGAAAGATTTTTTTCTTGTCATATTTCCAGCGTGCCTTTAATCCTTTTTCGGCCCAGATATTAGGAAAACGTCCCCGCTTCAGATCATCAATGATTCCTTCGATCACATTCACACGATCGGCCATGATCAATGGGATCCAGTGTGCAAAGCTTCCTTCACTATATCTGAATGCATATCTTCTGATCATCCCGCTCAATCCTTTCGGCGGAGCAGATGTTCCAAATACTGCGCTCAGGTTCGGACGCTCATTGGAATGAAGAATCTCTACCAGCGCCGGCTGCTGCTCGGAACGCTCCCAATGGTAGCCTTTGTGCTCTTCATTGGTACGGTGCTTCATCGGATAGGTAGGATCATTCTCCGGGTCCGCATCCACTCCCCATCCTTCAATCTGCATATAATCTTTATTTATATTTTCCATATTCATCTTCTTTTAATATTTAGCGGTGGAAGGAATAAGAACCGGCTTGATACAATTATCCAGCTTATCAGAAAATATTCGATAGGCATCTGCAATTGCTTCCAGAGGAATTCTGTGCGTGATCAATCCTTTAGGTTTAAGCGTTCCATTCTTTACATGCTCAATCAGCTTTGGCAATAATCTTTTTACAGATGCCTGATTGGCACGGATTGTCAAACCTTTATTGACCACATTTCCTATAGGAACCAGATTACTTGTCGGACCATATACACCCACAATGGAAACAATACCTCCTTTTTTCACAGAGTTAATCGCCCAATGCAAAGCTGTTGCAGAGCCTGCCTGCAATAACATTTTCCTTCCGGTAATGCTTTGCATTGCGCTTCCTTCTGCTTCCGCTCCCACTGCATCGATCACCACATCGGCCCCGAGCCAGTCTGTTTCTTTTTTAATAAAGACTACAGGATCATTCATCGACTTGAAATTATACGCCTCACATTTCGCATAATTTTTTGCAAACTCCAGGCGGTATTCTATATGGTCAATGATAATTACTCTGGCTGCGCCAAAGAGCCATGCGCATCTGGCTGCCATAATCCCTACAGGACCCGCGCCAAATACCACCACTGTATCTCCTTTCTGAATTCCTCCCATCTCTGCTGCCTGGTATCCTGTCGGCACTACGTCTGTCAAAAGTACTGCATCATCAGGATCCATTCCTTCCGGTATCACAGTCGGGCCGAAGTTTGCATAAGGCACACGCACATATTCTGCCTGTCCGCCATTATATCCTCCGGCAGTATGTGAGTAACCAAATATTCCTCCGACCGCTGTCGCTTCGGGATTTGACTCATGACAGTTTCCATACAAACCCTGCTTGCAGAAAGCACACTTGCCGCAGGCGATGTTGAATGGTACCAATACATTGTCGCCCACTTTCAACTTATGAACTTCAGAACCTATCTCTTCCACTACACCGATGAACTCATGTCCAAAGGTCATACCCACCCTGGTATCCGGCACGTTGCCATTGTAAAGATGCAGATCAGATCCGCAGATACAGGAACGGGTAACTCGGACAATTGCATCTTCCGGATGTAAAATTTCCGGCATTGGTTTATCTTCTATGCGCACCCTTTGAGGTCCGCGGTAATTCATTGCTCGCATAAATATTTTCTTTTATTCATCTTTTAAGAATCAGCGCTCATCGCCATTCTCTCAGTAGAACAGGCATAAGAGGGAATAGTTAAGTGCGGACTTTACCCTTGCAGAGGGAATAGAATAATGTTAGTTTTCAGAGAGTTGTGTGAAGTTTCTAAAAGCGGAAAACATTTTAGAGGAATTAAAAAAGGAAATTCTTAATTGACAAAACGCAATAAATATATAAACGAAAATTTCCGTCATTACCATCAACAGGAATGAGATCGGGACAAACCAGCTAAAAATGACTATAATTTTTATGAACATATTTTTATTATCTATACTTTTCTTTCTTCCCCGCTGGCACGCGTTACAAACGGCCAGCGGTGTATATTATAAAGTGAAGTAATTTTTAGACCAGATTATAACCACCGAGAACGCAGAGTTTTGCGCAGAGTTTGCAGAGAAACAATTCTGTGTTCTCATTTTTAACTTTGTGTTCTCTGTGGTTTTATTTTCCAACCTTTGCTGGAGCATCTTTAAACTTTTTAGATCCGAGGGAATCGGCATCCGATTCCAATTTCAAAGTGACTTTTGTTTTGATTTGACCGAAAGCCAGTAAAAGTATTGTAATTAATATTGTCAGATAGTTGATAGCAAAATCCATTCTTCCCGGTTTTCCTTTTAGTTAAAATTGAAAATATAACTATTTTTTTGTTTAGCCACGAAGGCACTAAAGGGCGCTTAATAACGATACGGATAACCAGAAAGCTTCGTGTCTTTGTGCCTTAGTGGCTAAAAACTTTTTCATGGCCTGTCCCCCTACAGGCCCGCTTTATTATATATATCTAAATATAAATTTGCCTAATTCTTCGTAAATTATAGAATTATTAAGCTTTTCTAAAAATTTTTCCATCACGCGGGTGACCTTTGGACTTTTTACCCATTAACCGTTCAAAGATCAAAAATATGAATGACAAAAAGATCATAGAACTTATCAGAAACGGCAGGCACTCCACGGCACTGGATATGCTTTACGAAGGCTACCGGCCAATCAGAAAGTTCATCATCTCTCATGGCGGTTCGGATGATGACGCCCGCGATACGTTCCAGGAAGCGCTTATTATTTTTTGCCAGAAAACAGCGCATCCCGATTTTCAGCTTACTGCCAAAGTGAGCACTTATCTTTTCAGCGTATGCAAATACCTCTGGAAAGATAAACTGCAGAAAGAAAACCGGTATGTGCACCATCACAATTTCGAGCTGGAAGCAGATGTGGCCGGCATCATGGAAGAGCACCATGAAGAGGAAAAATATAAATTCCTTGACAAGGTGCTCGACAGTATCGGCGAACGCTGCAAAGAAATTCTGCAGGCTTACTACTTCTACAAGTGGAGCATGCAGACGATAGCAGAAAAATTCGGCTATGGTTCTGAAGCTACGGCAAAAAATCAGAAGTACAAATGCCTGGAGCGTGCGAAAGAGCTGGCGAAAAAAGAACAATTGTTTCACAATCAAATGGAAGCTTAATCATGGAAAAATTCACCACAGAATATATAGAGCAATATTTAGAAGGAAAACTAAATGATGCTGACCGCCGGAAGATCGAAGCCGCTATGGCCATTCATCCGGAACTGAGAGAAGAAATCGCATTGCAAAAAGCGCTGGTGCAGAAGATGAACCGCCGGATGCTTAGCGGCATGATCAAAGATGCTCACCTGCGCCATGCAGGAAAAAATTCTTTTGATATCAGAAACATGTTTGGCAAATGGATACTGGGATCTCTCCTGCTTGCAGGAATCGTCGCAGGAACATGGATGTACCTTTCGAATCAAAAAGAAAATGTCAGTGATGTATCTTCCAATTATCCGAAGGTAAATGTGATTGCTGCTCCAATCATCCTGACCGATCAAACTGAGACAACAGAAAGACCACAGGTAGTTTTCACTAATTATACCTTCATAGCAGAGAAAGGTGCAAAGATCATAGATGGCCGTTCAGGTACAGTGATTTCAATTCCTGCGAATGCCTTGAAAATAAAACAGAGCGGACAACTGGCCAAAGGCGAAGTCACTTTAAAATACAGAGAGTTCCGCACACAGGCTGACATTGCTTTGTCGAATATTCCTATGACTTATAAAGATAAGAATTTTAACTCTGCCGGCATGTTTGAAATTTTAGCCGTGCAGAATACAGATACGCTTGAAATTGTAAATGGAAGAAAAGTGGACATCGATTTTGTAATGACGAAGAATGAACCGGGCATTGGATTTTATTTCCTGAATCCGGAGAATAATCAGTGGGAATTATTAAAGTCTCTTGACAAAAAAGAAGACTCCGTAATAAGCAGAATAGTTACTATGCCTTCATGGGGTCCGGACAATGAAGCTACACCTGATACAAGCGTAGATCTGAAAGATCCATTCACAAGAGCTATGCAATTTCAGCAAGCGCATATAGAAAACAGAACTTTTATTCCTAAAGTGTCTGGAAAAGACACAATGACTTTCAACACCTATTTTATTGATAATTCACTCAAAACTCCTGTAGGAGCTGAATCTAAATCGGACAATAAAATTATAGTACAAAGAATCACGAAAAAGACTAAAAAGAAAGGGAAGTTCGGTGGAAGCTTTATTAGAATTCCATTTTTAAAAAGAAGAATGGCTGTAGTAGAAACTAATACTCCTCCTTCATGGAGCACTACCTTCTTCATTACACAGGGCAAAAATAGATTTGAAATATTCGAAACGGGAAATAAATCTACATTGGTAGAATTGGGAGCCTTAAAAAATGTTGAATTCTTCTATAATGGAACAGCAGACCTTGATTATCTGACAGGGCAAACCATCATAGATCTCCGCTTAACTCGTGATACCACAGTATACAATCGTTTTGTACTTGAGCTTAAAATAGAAAACAGGGGAATTCTGAAATACCAGATAAGCCTCACGCCAAATGGAGAAATTACAGATTTTTCAGTATATGACAATTATATAAATCAGCGCAGGATCCGCATGATGTCTTTTGATGAAAAAGTAAAAGCGATGAAAGACCTGCTGGCTTTTGCCAATGCAAGAAGAGATAGTCTGAATGATCTTAAAAAATACGGTGAGGATAATGTATATCAGATGGCGCGCCTTATTATGACAGAAGATGAACTTAAGATGTCACCAGAAGAATGGTACGCGTCGTTAAAGGATAACAAAGCAGTTGCAAAGAGAATACAATCGCATCTCGATTCCCTTGTTGCCTATAGCGAATCAAATGATTATATGCGAAAGCTGATGAAGAACAATAATGAAAGTTTAGCCATCATCAGAGACATACAATATAAAAATCAAATTATCAATATGCGGAAAGCCAGCAATAATTATAATAATCTGGTTGCCAATCTTAGCATTAGAGGATTTGGGATTTATAATTGCGACCAGGTATATAGAATTGCTTCGCCAATACAGGTACAGGGAAGATTCTTTGATGAGAACAATAAAGAACTTACTAATTCCAGTTACTTGTCATTAATTGATGCAAGGGTAAATGCTGCTTTCAGTTTCAGTCCAGGTTATTTCACATGCAGCTCAGTTTCAAAAACCAGTCTTGTATTATTTGCAGGCACTAAAATTTATTACTTATCAGCGGATGAATGGAAGGCAAAGCAAATCAAACAATCGGGTGTATATTCTTTCAAGATGAAAGATATTACCGAAAAGGTAAAAAATCCCAGAGACCTTCAGAATATTCTTGAACAAAACTCATTGTAAGTAAAATCCCTCCGCGCTTGTTTTATCCACAAGCTGGAGGGCCTTACAATAATCTGGATAAAGTACCCGTTACATATTCGTAATTTTTTCCTGTATCTTTTTTAACATCAGACATTATTATAAAAATGGCAACAATTTTTATGAACAGATTTTTATTGTCTATACTTTTCTTTCTTCCCCTGCTGGCTTTTTCCCAGAAGAACAAAACAGAGCACCTGGTACATAAAGCCAAGCGGGAAATAACGGAGAAATATACTTTTGACACCACCATGAAATATTTTATAGTGGAATCAAAATTCTCTTCCGATTCTTTAATATCCATAGACACCGAAGACATGAGAATTCTTAAAGCGGATTATGTCTATACACAATTCAGCGAAAGCGAAACTTTCAATCAGAAAGAACTGGATAAAACACGTTTTAAAAATTTCTTTGAAAACTTCCCCTCCATCTATGAGAACGACCTGATCAAATGGAGCCTGGTAGAACAGACCGGCTGCAAGTCCGGGGAAGAATGCGCGGGATATTTCCATGGCTTTGTAATTTATTACCAGGAAAGTCCGACGGAAGAATCTATGAAAGCAGAAATCGAGAGCATAGAAAAAGCGCTGGAAGAGATTGAAACAATCTTAGAAGAATCAAGCGATACTGTTAAATATGCCATACACCGTTACCCTGTATGCGCTTATCCACAGCAGAAAAAGAATCCCTATTATATTGCCAAAAGATATAAATCCAGCTTCAAAGGTGGAGAAAAAATAAAAGGAAAATACAATATCCGTTATGTGCTGGATGCCAGAGGAAAGATCACCGATATACAGATAGATAATTTCAAAGGAAAACGTGAAGAAGAATTGAAAAAATTTCTCAGGAAAAACCTGAGCTTTACGCCTGCTGTTTTCAGCAGAAAAAAATATGGAGGAGTAGTTACCGGCACTATTTCTTTGCCTTTGCATCGCAGAAGTTTTGCATTCACAGGTTTTACTTTCCCGGATTATCTCACCGATACCTATGAATTTAAAAAGACCAAAGGATATAAATGTTCTGCCTGCAAAACCGATACGATATACCGCCTTGACGGAAATTTCTGGGCAAAAGATAATACAGTTTCCTCTATACTGGAAAGAAACAAAACCTGGAACAATAATCTGATCGTCGTAGATGTAACGGGAAGCATGTACCCTTACACCACCGATCTGCTCACGTGGTTAAAATTAAATACCATTGCGGAGCCAAAGCAATTTATCTTCTTCAACGATGGAGACGACAAAGGTGATATGATGAAAAGAATTGGAAAAACGGGAGGCATATATAGCATACGCACTGCCAACTTTGATGAGGTAAAAGCCACCCTGATCAAAGCAATGACCAATGGCGGTGGAGGCGATTGCCCGGAAAATAATTTTGAAGCATTGCTCGAAGGAAAAAAGGCTTGTCCGGATTGCGGAGATGTCGTGATGATCGCGGACAATTATGCTTTTCCCCGCGATGTGGAACTTTTAAAAACCTATAGCGGAAGATTGAAGATCATTTTATGCGGTACAGGTTATGGCATCAATGAAGAATACCTTAACCTTGCGAAGAAGTATAAATTCTCCATTCACACTATGAGAAGCGACCTGACAAAACTTTTCGAGCTGAATGAAGGACAGATCATCGTCATTGAAGGAACAAAGTACATTATCAAGAAAGGAAAGTTTGAGAGGGTGTATGGAATATAAATTGTTTAAGTAGCAGTAATGTAAACTCCTTGTCATCCAGAAGGGATCTTGTTGGTTAAGAGTTGTGCCATCAATAATTTCCAGAATAAATATTTATGGCAGTGTAATTAACTGACAAGTTTCCTACTGAATGACACCTGGAGTTAATGTGCTAACCTTGAGTTAACATACCAATTTTCTAAGTCAATACAATTTCGAAAGCCCTATTCCCAAAAAACGCATTATCAATCCTTGTCTCCCTATACTTTACCTCATAAATCTTAAAATTCTTACATCTACTTTTCCTTCCTATTTATGCAACTTATCCACCATCTTGGGAAAGTACCAAAGTTTATGTAAATTGAATGCTTAGTAAATTGCACTTATTTAATTTTTTTGAATGTCCAATTTTGAAAAAGACCGTGTCATAGAAACGCGAAGCAACAGAGGCTGGAAAAAGTGGGGACCCTACCTGTCCGAAAGGCAATGGGGAACAGTTAGAGAAGATTACAGCCCTTATGGATCTGCCTGGGAATATTTTTCTTTTGATCAGTCCCGCAGCCGTGCATACCGCTGGGGTGAAGATGGCATCGCAGGCATCTGCGATTACAAACAGCTTATCTGTTTTGCAGTCACGCTCTGGAATGAAAAAGATCCTATCTTAAAAGAAAGACT
>JAIERY010000433.1 GCA_019746425.1 Cytophagaceae bacterium | reverse complement strand
CTGGCCGCTGGCATTGGCAGACGTAGGAAAGTTTACAAAAATAGCATCTTCTTTTCTGGTAATGGCTATTGCCGGAGGTGCACTGCTTCCTTTGGCATACGGATATCTTGCTGACCATGTGAATACACAGCAGGCATACTGGATATTGATTCCTTGTTATCTGTTTATTCTGTATTATTCCATCGCCGGACATAAAATCAGAAGCTAGTTAATACTAAACATTTAGAGTCATGTCCAAACACGAGAGGATTCTTTCTGTAGATTTTCTGCGTGGATTAACTGTCACCGGAATGATCCTGGTAAATAACCCGGGATCATGGCAATATGTATATCCTCCCTTGAGACATGCTGCATGGCATGGCTGTACGCCCACGGATCTGGTATTTCCTTTTTTTCTTTTTATCGTCGGACTTTCCATCAACTATTCACTGGGCTATTTCAAGGATACAAACCAGGTAAATGGAAAACTATATTTAAAAATTATCAAAAGAAGTTTGATTCTGTTCGGTCTGGGTTTGTTCATCGCTGCTTTTCCTTTTACAGAGCTTGAAGGATTAAGAATCCCGGGAGTGTTGCAGAGAATAGCCATTGTGTTTTTAATATGTGCTGTTGCATTCTTAAAACTTTCGCGCAAGAGTCAAATCGTCTTTACGGCAATATTACTTTTATCTTACTGGATCATGATGTCATTCATTCCGGCTCCCGGAGTCGGATTGCCAAATCTGGATCCCGGAACAAATTTCGCCGCATGGTTTGACCAGCTGATATTGAGCGGACATATGTGGCAGTACACTAAGACCTGGGATCCGGAAGGGTTACTGAGTACTATTCCCGCAATCGCCTCCGGAATGATCGGCGTGCTTGCTGCTGATTGGTTAAAGAAAGAAAAAGAAGCATCCTTAAAAGTAACCTGGTTATTCATTTCCGGAACCGCATTGATTATTTCAGGACTTGTATGGGATCTCTTTTTTCCGATCAATAAAAGTTTATGGACAAGCTCTTATGTATTGTATACTGCCGGACTTGCAATTCATGCACTGGCTCTGAGCTACTGGTTTATTGATGTAATGCAGTTCAGAAAATTCGTACAGCCTTTTATTTTCTTTGGCGCCAATGCCATCACAATTTACGTAGGCTCGGAACTGCTGGCTAAAACAGCCGGAATGGTTTCATTAGGAACTACAAGTGTAAAAGATACTTTATACAATGCGTTCAACCAGTCATGGCTTGGTTCATACAATGCATCTCTTGCATTTGCATTGCTGTGGGTTTTATTATTTCTCGTCATTGCGATGATCCTGTATAAAAGAAAGATATTTATTAAAGTATAATTAAAAATCTCCAAACCCCAGCCAACAAATTCCAAAAAGGTAATGGTTGTAATTTGGATTTTGGAGATTGGAATTTAACACTAACTATCACACAAAGTACCATTAAAATTTATTCGCTTATGTCAAACAGAATAAGAACTTTCGAGGAATACCAAAAGGAATATGCATTAAGCGTTTCCAACCCCGAACAATTTTGGGCAGATAAGGCTTCACAATTCACCTGGAAAAAGAAATGGGATAAAGTCCTTGAATGGGATTTTAAAACGCCGGAAGTAAAATGGTATGTAGGCGGTAAATTAAATATTACCGAGAACTGTCTCGACAGACATCTTGCCACAAGAGGAAATCAGACGGCGATTATCTGGGAACCAAATGATCCGAAAGAGAAAAATGTTTCTATTACTTATAATGAATTGCACAAACAGGTTTGCCGTTTTGCAAACGTGTTGAAAAATAACGGAGTGAAGAAAGGCGACCGTGTATGTCTGTATATGCCGATGGTACCTGAACTTGCCGTTGCGGTGCTTGCCTGCGCAAGGATAGGCGCTATTCACTCGGTAGTATTTGCAGGATTTTCTGCATCAGCGCTTGCTGACAGGATCATCGATGCAGAATCCAATGTAGTCGTTACATCCGATGGTGCATACAGAGGACCGAAAGCCATTTCTGTTAAGAAAATTGTTGACGAGGCGCTGGAGAAATGCACCACTGTGAAAAAAGTAATTGTGCATAAGAGAACAGGCGAAGGGGTGAACATGGTCAATGGCAGGGATGTATGGTGGAGTGATGAGATGCAGAAAGCGCAGGATCAATGTGAAGCAGAAGCGATGGACTCTGAAGATATGCTGTTCATTCTGTACACTTCAGGATCTACCGGTAAACCAAAAGGAGTAGTACATACCACCGGAGGTTACATGGTATACGCTCACTATTCTTTCCTCAATGTTTTTCAGTACGATGAAAAAGATATTTACTGGTGCACTGCCGATATAGGATGGATCACCGGTCACTCTTATATAGTGTACGGCCCTTTGCTTTCCGGTGCAACTACCATCATGTTTGAAGGCGTGCCAACTTACCCTGATGCCGGAAGATTCTGGGAAGTGATCGATAAATATAAAGTAACACATTTCTATACTGCGCCTACAGCCATCCGATCTTTAATGGCATCGGGAACAGATATTGTTAAAAAATATAAAATGGATTCGTTGAAAGTGCTTGGTTCGGTAGGAGAGCCTATCAATGAAGAAGCATGGCACTGGTACAACGATTACATCGGAAAAGGAAATTGTCCGATCGTAGATACCTGGTGGCAGACGGAGACAGGGGGTATTTTAATTTCTCCTTTAGCCGGAATTACCAAAACAAAACCTTCTTATGCAACGCTTCCACTTCCTGGCGTGCAGCCGGTACTGGTGGACAGTGATGGAAAAGAATTAACAGGAAATAATGTCGAAGGAAATCTTTGTATGAAGTTTCCATGGCCGTCTATCATAAGAACTACTTATGGTGATCATGAAAGATGCAGACAAACTTATTTCTCTGCTTATAAAGGATTGTATTTCACTGGAGACGGTTGCAGGAGAGATGAAGATGGATATTACAGAATACTCGGAAGGGTGGATGATGTGATCAACGTATCCGGACACAGGATGGGAACTGCAGAAGTGGAGAATGCCATCAATGAACATGAAGATGTATTGGAGTCTGCGGTAGTTGGTTTTCCTCACGATATCAAAGGACAGGGGATTTACGCTTATGTGATCACTTCCAAGACTTCTAAGAATGAAGAGCAACTGAGAGTAGAAATTTTAAATACTGTCACCAAAATAATCGGACCTATTGCCAAGCCGGATAAAATTCAGTTTGTGAGCGGACTTCCTAAAACAAGATCCGGAAAGATCATGCGAAGGATTCTGAGAAAAGTATCTGAAGGGGATGTTTCTAACTTGGGAGATACTTCTACCTTACTTGATCCGGGAGTGGTGGAGGAAATTAAAAAGGGAGCGCTGGTACCGCTGAAAAGTTAATTGATAAAGTTGTCAATATGAAAGCATCGATTGAGTATGACACACTTCAAACAGATTCTGCCGGTTACGTATTCAAGGAATACGGTACTTTATATAGCAACCATAGACCCTGGTATTTTAGCTACATACAAAAAGATCCTGAGACATTAAGGGAGAATCCATTTGCCTACAATAATATTTCTGGTACAGAATATTTATATTATTTAAACGATAAAAGGACTAAATAGACTTTCACAGGTACTAGACCGCAGGAATTTCAGAGGAGCTTTCGGATTTGATTTCGACGTCTGCCGACAGGCAGGAATCCTGGCAAAGTTTTAGCCCCCCCATGATCTCTCCTGACGTCGAGATGACATGTGATTGTTATCTTTTGCTTAATTAATATTAATTCCTGGTCACCTCTTCCAGCAATTCCGAATCATAGATGGCTGCAGGAGAGATCACATTTTCTTCATAGGGAATATTTTTTCCGTAACGTTCTTTGAGTTTATATTGAACGATGGGATTGGATAAGTCAAAATCTTTTAATTGCTGTAGTTTTCCTAATTCAACTCCGCAGGATTGTTTATAAATTTTCCATACCAGTTCTGAGCAATATATTTTATCATCGGCCCAGCCGAAATAAAGATCATAGTCTTTGCCGATATATCTCTTCCCCTGGTCTTTCATTTTTTTCAAAGTAGTATTGGTAAGCACCTTGTCAGCATTTTTTAATCTTTTGACTACATAATGATCATTGTCTCCGCGGTCTATCCACTTTTCTAAAGGTGTTATTTTTACCGGCTGTACGGCTTCAAATACATAAAAGTCATTTCCTTCTTTGTAGACAATACCTACATGACTGTATTTGGAGCCTGTTGCAATCTGTATGACTTTACCTTGTCCGCCGCTGGTGGATTGAAAAATAATATCACCACTTTTCAGTTCTTTATCTTTTTTGTTTTCTGAAGCCTGTTTGTTGACAAAATCTGAAGGTGGATAATTGAATGTTTTGGTTTCCGGATGTTCGCATGCGCCAAGCAGCAGGCAGGCGATTAAAAATAATTTATTCATAAAAAAATATGTTTAACCTGTCGGCTTATAACGGATTATTCTATTCCAAGGTATTTCTTCAGATATAAATTATATTCAGGGTAAGTTGGAATATCGTTATGGCCAGCATATTGAATGGTAACGTAATGATCTTCTTTCTTCAGAAATTTCTTTAATTCTATGCTATGTGCATAAGGAGTAACAGTATCTTCAGTGCCATGAAAAATTAAAACAGGTGACTTTACTTTTGGCAGATAAAGATCTGTGCGGATAGGCCATTGCAAAATTAAAGACACCGGTAAAAAAGGAAAATGGTGTTTGGATACTTTTTCAAAACTATAATATGGTGTTTCCAGGATAAGCGCTTTTGGGTTTGTCTCGGAAGCAAGTCTGGTCGCAAAGCCCGAACCTAAGGACCTCCCATACAATACTATTTTATTTTCAGGATAAATTTTCAGTAAATAGTTATAAACCATTCGGGCATCATCATGAAAACCTTTTTCATGTCGTCTGCCTTTGCTTTTGCCATAGCCTCTGTAATCAAAAATAAAAAAATCATAGCCTGTCTGAGTCAACTCTTCTCCAACCAATCCCCATGAATCAAGTGAGCCGGCGTTGCCGTGAAAATAAAGTATTACTCCTTTTGAATTGGCTACTTTAAAATGAAGTGCATTGATTTCCGATTCATCAGATTTCAGAAACAATTCTTCGCAAGGTATTTTGAAAGAAAATTTATAAGAGGGATCAATTGGTTCGGGATAAAAAATAAATCTTTCCTGGTATTTATAAAAACCAGCTATCGCAATCATAATTCCTATACACAATACTATAACAATGTAAGCTATCATTCTTTTCATTATTGCAGGTTAACAATGGCCCAGTAAATACCTTTTACTGTTTCTGTCATTCTTTTATAATCCAGCGTATCCCAGGTATCAGTAGCCTGGTGATAGTTCTTATTACGGTAGAATGAAGTATTGGTGATCATTACGGCCGGCAAATCATATTTCCAGTAATTCAGATGATCAGAAAAATCTATGCCGGGCATCGATGCAGGTGCATTGATGGATTCTACACTGATATCAGAGCCTTCCAGCATTCGTATTTTAATATCTTTTACCAGATCATTTTCTCCTGTTCTGCCTACTACCGCAATAAAATTTCCGACACTCGGATAAATTGCTTTTAATGCTTTTACAGGATACTCCTGGGATTTTGGTTTGTCTGTATAATAGCCGATCATTTCAAGACATATCATGGCTTTGAAAGGAATTTTATTATCCATAATATTTTTAGCATGTATGGCACTTCCCATCAATTCCGAACGAAAGAAAGGTGGTTCTTCCAGCGTATACGCAACCAGGTCGACCCTGTATTTTAAATTTGGTTTAAGTGAGTCAAGCATCCTGGCAATTTCCAGTAAACCTGCTACACCGCTGGCATTATCATCAGCTCCCTGCTGCTCTTCGCATACATCGTAATGTGCGCCCACGATAATTCTTTGTGCGCTGTCAGGGCCATAGCTGTAAATAATATTTTTATACTCTTTTCCTCCGGCGATAAATTTCTGTTCTTCCGGATTAAAGCCTGCTTTTCTGAATTCAGAAGAAATATATGCAGCCGCTTCATTCAGCGTGTCCAGGTTTTCCGAGTTCCTGGGTTTGGAAGTGGTGCATAGTTTTACTACATCGGCTTTTAATCTTTCTTCCGATACCGGAATATTTACCTGAGGATTTTTCTTTACTGATCCCCACACAGGACTGGTGAGGAAGTAGAAGAGAACACCAACCAGGATTACCAGAAAGCTTAAAGTAATTAGAATTTTCATTGTTACTTTCATTGTTATTGGTCATTTCATTAGAAAAAGGCCAATGACTAATTACCATTGACTTATTAATTCGTCATTCATAATTCCTGATGTGCCACATAATTGATCTTGCTGTTCCGGCCCAGAGAGGAGTATTTACATCAGCTTCTCTCAGGCCTTTGGCTACCCAGACATTGCATGTTTCAAAACCATGGTAGCTACCATTTCCTTCATAAAAGGCAGAAGGTCCGTAAAGACCTTCGTCTAAATAAATGAGCTTCCCCTCTTTATCAGATTTAAATGATTGTTTAATATACGCGAGCAAAGTAATATAATCCTGTCTGCAAATGGAAATTCTTTTTGATTCAGAATTGCTAAACCACTTTTCCGGTGGCCTGTCTAAAAATACTACATGCATTACGGTCTCCGACGGAAATAATGCCCTGAGCACATTCATGATGGAAAAATCCCTGGCCATATAAAACTGCTTGTTCCCCCATCCGAATTCAATGTACTGATAATTTTCTGCTTGTGGAAAATCTTTTGTCCAATCATATGCATCATTAGAAACAGGAACTATAAAGCTTGTGTGAAAACCATTCGAGCTGATTACTATCGATACGGTATCAATACATGATTTTTCCTGTGACCATTTTCTGGGTATAAAGAATCCTCCCATCAGAAAAATAATGCCAATGAGGATAAAAAGAAAAAAATATTTTAAAAATTTAAAAATAGCCATGAGTCTGGGTATTTTTTCAGATAACGATTCAGGCAAACAGAAGTTGTGAACTTTGCATTTTTATTAATCTGCCGGTTTTTCTACCATGTGGGCTTTGATTCTTTTTCTTAAAAATCTAAGAGTGATCCTCGCTTTTTTTCCAAAGATCCCGCTTAAAAGGCCAAAGCCTGCCATTATAAAAGCTGAATAATATCCTGCTCTGGTAAAGTCATCTGGGAAATAATACCCTATATATATGCCTCCCACTATCAATATTAAGGAGATGAAGCCATATACTCTTAAGCCGGCAGCATACCAGATCGCTCCGAATATAATGCCGAAGATTACTGTAAAAGCCGGGAAAAATAAATTAATGTTTTCTACAAAGGGGAAGAAGCCTACTATAAGTCCGAATAAGATTCCAATAATTATGGACTTTGAAAGTAATTTTAAAGATTCATCCTTGTGAATTTTATTCGCCCCCAATGTTTTGCTTACCAGGAAAAGCATTGGTTTAAATAAGGTAACACCCAGTAATAAAATTAAAATGGAAAGCTGCGCTTCAAAAGTACCCACGTAAGCCGACAAAAGCCAGATAAGGCCCAGGGTAAGCAGTATCGAATAATTTTTATAATATTCTTTATAAGCGTATTTAAGTTCTTTTAATTTTAATTTTTCAAGTCCCATAACCCATTCAGATTTCTTCCGCTGCGATTCATATAAATAACCTGTAAAAATCGCAGGTTGTTATCGGGCAATTGAAAGTTTTTGTAAAAACTACTCAGGATCAAAAAAACAGGGGCGGAGGGAAGGGGTTAAAGGCCTTTTTCGCTTATGAATTTCCCTTTTTTATAATACAAAGTCTGCATGCTTCCCCGTCTGGCAAGTTTAGCGAAGCGTAACTTGTGCCTCTTTTTTACAAGTTTATCAACTTGTCTATTCAATAAAACAAATATCAATAAGTCCTTTTACACCACAATAACCCGCTAGCCTTTAGATTTACACCATATAAATAATCTAAGACTATTATTACTATAAAGATTTTCTTTTTTGCTTCTTTTTTCTTT
>JAIERY010000195.1 GCA_019746425.1 Cytophagaceae bacterium | reverse complement strand
GTTTTTGGAGATAAGAAGAAGTCCCAGTAAAGCAGATAAAATATAGCCGGCTCTTGGATTATTTACCTGATAAAAAAAGTAAATAATACCTGCCATAGCTTGTATGAGAACTGCCCTTTGCATATTTAGGATGGCCGGGTCAGATGATTTATAAATTTTTTCCTGCATATTTATTATTTCATTTTTATTTTATTGCTTAAACAACTTCTGCAAATCCGCCCAAAGCGTTTTCTTTTTTTCTTTATTTGTCTCTATCTCTGCAAGGGGAAACGTGAATAAATAGTTTTTTCCATCTTTCTTTACCGCACCTGATAATTTTGCATCGAGCTTTAAATCATCCGGACTTATTCCAAAAGATAATAAAGTGGAGTACTGAGGTGTGGCGCTTTTTATATTTTCTGAAAATACTACCTGACAATTTTCAATGTCCAGATTAACAGCCTGGAGAATTTTTATGAGAAGTTCTTTATGACTGGCATATTCAGCAGCATCTTTAACAGCAATAATTGTTTCTTTCTGGCCTGCTTTCTCCTGCTTTTCCCCGATGAAATATAGATTTTCTGTAAATATATACCGGAAGGAGTTTTTATCCACAGTGTTGGGCTGCTTGTCGGACATAGTATCTTTTAATTGGAAAGTGGATATCCTGAATTCATTTTTGTTTTGAATTTATCAAGAAATGCAGAACTTGCCACGTTTTTTAAAAGATATAATTAATAACATTTTAAAGGAGGAAATAATAATATGAAAGGTCCTATTTCTCAATTCATTGAAAAGCATTACCTGCACTTCAATGCGGCTGCCCTGGTCGATGCGGCAAAGGGTTATGAAAAGCATTTGCTGGAAGGAGGTAAAATGATGATTACGCTTGCAGGCGCCATGAGTACTGCTGAATTGGGTAAATCTCTGGCTGAGATGATTCGTCAGGATAAAGTTCATATCATTTCCTGCACCGGTGCTAATCTGGAAGAAGATATCATGAATCTGGTAGCACATACGCACTATAAAAGAGTACCTCATTACAGAGATTTAAGTCCGCAGGATGAGTGGGATTTATTAGAAAATGGATTCAACAGAGTTACGGATACCTGTATACCGGAGGAGGAAGCATTTCGTCGTATTCAAAAAAATATTTACAAACAATGGAAGAATGCCAATGATAAAGGAGAGAGATTTTTTCCTCATGAATTCATGTATAAGCTTTTGAATTCCGGCGATATGAAAGAGTATTACGAAATTGATACCAAAGACAGCTGGATGATTGCTGCAGCCGAAAAAAACCTGCCGATTATTGTTCCGGGATGGGAAGATTCTACCATGGGAAATATTTTTGCTTCTTACTGTATCAAAGGAGAAATAAAGCCTTCCACTATGAAATCGGGTATTGAATATATGACCTGGCTTGCTGACTGGTACACCAAAAATTCTTCCGGTAAAGGAGTAGGTTTTTTCCAGATAGGAGGAGGGATTGCCGGAGATTTCCCAATTTGCGTAGTGCCTATGCTTTACCAGGACATGGAAATGCATGATGTACCTTTCTGGAGCTATTTCTGCCAGATATCTGATTCTACTACAAGTTATGGTTCCTATTCAGGCGCCGTTCCCAATGAGAAGATCACCTGGGGAAAACTCAGTACAGATACCCCCAGATATATTGTGGAATCCGATGCTACCATTGTAGCGCCTCTCATGTTTGCGTGGATTATGGGCTGGTAAAAGGACTAAGAAAGAGATATTTAAAAAGCGACTTTCGGGTCGCTTTTTTTATGGGCTTTAACATTTTTACGGGTATCTGGTTATATAAATAAGGTTAAACTGTATTTTTAATCGCTATTATTATTTAATTAAATCAAACTCATATGGGAAATTTACTTTATATCATTGCATTAGTATTAGTTATTGCATGGTTAGTCGGATTTTTAGGTTTCGGTGATACAGTTGGAGGCATTATCCACATTCTCTTGGTGCTTGCAATCATTGCATTCCTGCTAAGAGTCATTCGTGGAGCGTAGGGAAGAATAAAACCACCTATCAAATTAAAAATAAAAAAGGGTATCAGCCGGTACCCCTTTTTTATTTTGTACTAAAACTTTTAGAGGTTAAATATAGATCTCAGTTCACTTGCCTCCTGCGGCTTCATTCTTCCTGCCAGCACTAGTCTCAGTTGTCGTCTTCTTAATGCGCTATCATATAATTCTTTCTCTCTTTCAGTTTCAGGTTCAACTTCGGGAACATCAATGGGATTACCCAATTGATCAACTGCTACGAAAGTGAAAAAGGCTTCATTACTTTTTATTTTTTTATTAGAGGGAATATCTTCTGCCCATACTTCAATATGAACTTCCATAGAGGAGTTAAAGGCTCTGGTTACTTTTGCATTGAGCGTTATTACATTCCCCAGTCGTATGGGTTCTTTAAATGATACACTGTCCACCGAAGCAGTTACTACAATTCTGTTGGAATGTTTCTGTGCAGAAATAGCCGATACTATATCCATCAAATGCATCATTCTTCCGCCCATAAGGTTGTTCAGCGTATTGGTGTCGTTGGGCAACACCAGTTCAGTCATGATAACCAGGGAATCTTTCGGAAACTTCTTTTTTCTCATATTATTCCAATCTGTTTAATAGTATGAAAGGTATAAAAATAAAAAATTCCATAATAGACTTATGGAATTTTAAAATATCAATGTAATTCAATGTTATCTCTTTCTATGCATACCGGAGTTTCTGTGACGGAATCTTGGCATTGAGTTGAGTGTGTGCAATTGCTTTGTAGTTTTTATCATGTATTCAAACTTAAACCCGAATAAAAAATATCCATCTTTCTTTTTTGGATTACCTCTTTTATGTCCTGCCTCCCAACGTGTACCATTGTAATATCCGCCTTCTGCGGTTCTGTCTGCCAGGGCTGCAGCTACCGGATCAGTAAAGGAAGTTTGATCTCGATATACAGTGCTTACATCATCTATATAATCAGTGAAAGTCTTTCTGTAAGCCATTTCAAGGCTTAGATCCATATAGGAGTTGAGCTTATATCTTAAGCCGCCTCCGAATGGAAGTGACAAGTTGATGCTTTTGTATTTTACACCTTCTGTCCTTAACGGTCTCAAAGCATACCATTTTCCATTATACTCTGCTTTTGGGTTGAAATAAAAGACACCAATCTGGGCAAAAACATAAGGGGTATACTGTGCTCTGATATGATAATTTCTTTCAAATGGAATAATATCATATATAATTCCGGCAGCCAATTCAAAATTAGGCGATCTGAAAGATAAATTTCTGGTTTGATTAAGGTTGTTTTTGTCTGTACCTGATAGACGGAGGTATGTGAAATCTCCTCTGACTGAAAAGCGGTGATTGTATCTCCAGTAAGTTCCCAGGGTAATTCCCGGTCTGTATCGGAAACAAACAATCTGGTCACACATGTCTCCATAATAAGAAGATAAACCAAGTAAAGCGGTAGCACGAATATTATTGATATACATCAAATGATGTGAATGCCATCTGTTGAACGGTTTATGATGCAGCTTAAATTTCTTATGCTGAGCAATAGTATTAAAGCCAAACACAGAAAAGAAAAATAAAATAACGATATGTCTTAAAAATCTCTGCATCTGTACAGATCAGTATTTCGTATTTAACAGACCTTATTGCTTATTGTTAAAAATGCTAATTAAAAATCTGAAATCAGGGTATAAAGATAATAAAAAAACTCAATTTTTACCTGTTTTCCAGCCTTCTTTTCCTGTAAGAGGCACAAACCTGAAATCCCCGAATTCTGTTTTTTCGAATTGATTTTCAGCGGTTTTAGTGATTTTCAGCATTTTTTGAGTGTCTTCATTACCTACAGGGATCACCAATATACCTCCTACGGTTAGCTGAGCTAAAAGTTTTTGTGGTACAAACGGAGCTCCTGCAGTTACGATTATTTTATTAAACGGGGCGTAGGAAGGGAGCCCTAAAGTTCCATCGCCAAGGAAGAAATTGGCCTTATATCCCATTTTAGGGAGCATTGTTAGGGCTCTTTCATAAAGCACTCTATTGTTTTCAATAGTATATACTTCGGCTCCCAATTCTATCAGAATGCAGCATTGATACCCTGATCCGGTTCCTATTTCCAATACTTTATCTCCCTTTTTTATTGCCAGCAACTCACTTTGAAATGCGACGGTATAAGGTTGAGAGATTGTCTGACCTTCTCCGATTGGAAAGGCCTTGTCCTGGTAGGCATGTTCCTCAAAAGCTTTTTCAAAAAAGAAATGCCTGGGTACACTCTGAATAGCTTCCATTACCTTCATGTTGCGTATACCTTTTTCCTGCAATTTTTTTGCCAATTGCTTTCTTAAGCCTTTATGTTTGTAATTATCTTCCAAGCTTATTCAGATCATTTTATCCCTTTTTGAAAAAAACGTATATTTTTGCAAATATAAACTTAATATTAAGTCTTTAGGATTATGTTTTGCTAATAATTCAGCATTCTCCGCGTTAAAGTGATATTAATCCGTAAGTTCGTCTCAATAATTTAAAGCAAGATTACTTTGAGGAAATCTTCTCACAAGTCGCTGTATTTTGGTTCTGATTTTTTAGCCTCTGCTCTGGGATGGATCGTATTCTATACTCTTAGAAAATTTATTCTCGGAGAAAGTCCTGAACCTCTTTCCGTACAGCTGATTTTTAATGCTGTGCTTATTGGTATATTCTGGATATTGTTTTTTGCTTTTTTTGGTTTTTACAGCGAGATATATTTAAAGTCAAGGATCAAAGAATTTCTCAAACTATTTTCTGTTACATTTCTTGGTACAGTTATCATATTTTTTGTTCTGCTGCTTGATGATGCAGGAGTTAACAATAATTACAAAGCTTATTATAAAACATTCAGCGCTTATTATATTATTCAGTTTTCCTTCACCGCAGTTTTTAAGCTTTTTCTTCTTACCTATATCAAAAGCCTGGTTAAGAATAAAAAAGTTTTGTTTAATACCTTGCTGATAGGCTCACAGAATAACGCAAAAGAAATTTTCGATGCAGTAGAGAAGAACAGGGAATTACTTGGATTTACTTTTGTAGGCTATGTGCACCTTCATAATGGGAATAATGGAAAAATAAACGGCAGCCTAAGTCATTATGGTTATTATACCAATATACCGAGGCTCATAGAAGAATTAAAAATCGAGCATGTAGTGATTGCAGTAGAATCTGATGAGCATAAAATAATTCCCGAGATTTTTGAAACGCTGGAAGCCTTTAAAGTTAAAATCAGCATTATTCCGGATATATATGAATTAGTGCTGGGATCTGTTAAAGTCAATCACGTGTTCAGTGTTCCGCTAATTGAAATTAATCAGGATATTATCCCGGTATGGCAGAAGACCATCAAGAGAATGGTTGACATCACTGTGTCTCTGAATGTGCTTATTGTCGGTGCCCCGGTATTGTTATTAATCTGCCTTATTACAAAGTTAACCTCGAGGGGACCTGTTTTTTATATCCAGGAAAGAGTAGGTAAAGGCGGGGTTCCATTCAGTATGTTTAAATTCCGCAGTATGTATGTGAATGCAGAGCCGCAGGGACCTGCGCTTGCTTCTACTGGTGATCCCCGTGTAACTCCATGGGGCCGATTTATGAGAAGAACCAAGTTGGATGAGTTTCCTCAGTTTTATAATGTGCTTATAGGGGATATGTCTTTGGTTGGCCCGCGCCCGGAACGACAATTTTTTATTGATCAGATATTAAAAGTGGCTCCTCATTATAAACATCTTCAAAGAGTCAAACCTGGAATCACTTCGCTGGGACAGGTAAAATTCGGTTATGCAGAAAATATAGATGAAATGGTGAAGCGTCTGAAATATGATATCATCTATATTGAGAATATGTCTCTGGCTATGGATTTTCAAATTGTACTTTATACATTAATGATCATGATTTCGGGGAGGGGCAAATAATGTTTACAGGTATTATAGAAGTTATGGGTAAAGTAGTAGGGAAGAGAATATCCTCAGGAAATATAGAGTTTGAAATAGAATCTATAATTACTCCTGAGTTAAATATTGATCAGAGTGTAAGTCATAACGGTGTTTGTTTAACTGTTACCAATATAAAATCTTCCGTTTATACAGTGACAGCTATTCAGGAAACCTTAAGAAAATCAAATCTTTCAGAACTAAATATTGGGGATTTCGTAAATCTGGAAAGATCAATGCCGGCTAACGGCAGGTTTGATGGTCATATTGTCCAGGGACATGTTGACCAGGTAGGTATATGTAGCTCAATTAAAGAAGATCAGGGAAGTCATATTTTTACTTTTAATTATGAAGAGAAAAAAGGCTGCATTACTGTCGAAAAAGGTTCCATTACGGTAAATGGCATTAGTCTTACAGTGATAAATTCTCTTAAAAACCAATTCTCTGTTGCAATAATACCTTTTACATTCCAACATACTAACCTCCAATTTATTAAATTAGGGGATAAAGTTAATTTGGAATTTGATGTTTTAGGAAAATATGTACAAAGAATACTGGAGAAATAGAAAAAAAAATGCAAATTTCAATTCCTTTTTTGTAAAACTGTTAATTAATAAAGATTTAGAACAATGTCTGAAGTAATGGATTGCCTTATCATTGACGATGAGGAGATGTCACGAAATATGGTGAAGCATTTTGTGGAAAAAACAGAATCACTCAATCTTATTGGTGTTTGCGAGGATGCTATCCAGGCTGCCAACATTTTAAAGAAAACAAAGGTAGATATACTTTTCCTGGATATAGAAATGCCTGATATGTCTGGGTATGATCTTTTAAAAACCTTGCAGGATCCTCCAGAAATAATTATGGTCACTGCTAAGAAAGAACATGCTGCGGAAGCTTTTGATTATAACGTTACAGACTATCTTGTAAAGCCTGTTAATTATTCCAGATTTTTTCAGGCTGTAGGAAGAGCAATAGACAATATTCTAAATTCAAAAGAAAGAATAAGACCAAATGAAATTTATGTCAGAACTGATCAAAAGATTGTAAAAATCAGTATGGAAGAGCTTCTATACGTGGAAGCCCTTGCTGATTATATTATGCTGTTTACCTCAGACAATAACAAATATATCGTTCACTCGACCATGAAGGGTTTTCAAAGCAAACTTCCTTCTGATAAGTTTGTTAGAGTTCACCGTTCCTATATTGTTAATATTGATAAAATATCTTCTATTGAGAATCTATTTGCGGTTATTAATGGAAAGTATATTCCTATCGGAGCTTCTTATAAAGATGATTTCATGAGCAGGTTAAACATGCTTTAAGCAATATTTATTTCCTCTTTTTTATTGCCTGATTTTATGGCCATTTTTAAATAAAGCTTATAAAAAGCAATCGCAATAAGACTTCCCGCAAGCGCTCCTGTCAATACATCACCGGGATAATGAGCTCCCAGATAGATACGACTGTAAGAAACTATACCTGCCCAGATATATACTATCCATATCCATTTATATTGTTTGCCTAATAAGACTGTGAGAAAAGTTGCCAGGGCAAAATGATTGGCAGCATGCGATGAAATAAACCCATACAGGCCGCCACAACCATCGGCCAGGTGTAAAAGGTAATTAATGCTCTTGTCATGACATGGGCGTAATCTTTCAAAGAGTGGCTTCATGAACCAGGAAGCAAAAAGATCTGAACAGATAATCGCTGTTCCCAGTACCGGCAACATTATCCAGCATAATTTTCTGAATTTCCAGATCAAGAAAAGCACTATGAATATGTATAATGGAATCCAGAAAAGTCTGTCTGAAATTTTTATCATTACTAGATCGGAAACAGGTGTATGTGTACTGTTTATGAACAGTAGAAGGTCGCGATCAATGTCTTGTAAAAAATCCAGCAAAATTTAAATCCAGTTTATATTTTTCTTCAATAAAGATAATGTTGCTTCTTCTTTTGATCCTTGCGCAACCTGATA
>JAIERY010000302.1 GCA_019746425.1 Cytophagaceae bacterium | reverse complement strand
AGATTCGTAGTCACCCACGACACCCTTGCTATTGGCTAATGCTAGGCACTACTACCCGCATTCGGGACTTGCACCCTGTAGAAAATAAACGTGCCTGACACACAATAAAAAAGTCACTCGGCTGGAGCCGAGCGACTGCGGAAAGAAAAAGAGAGAATGTATTGTGAAATGAGAAATGTTTTTCCGAATCCTGAGAAAAAATGTTAGCAGTTTGATGTTTTTTTAATAAGAGGTTAAATAAGCTCTAAAAGTCACATTTTATTTACTGGATTTTTTAAAGAATCTTCATGAGCGCTAAATGCAACCTATTAAATATAAGCTACAGATTGATTGTCTTTTATTCATTTTTGATTGCCCTCTAAGTGCAAAATTATTATTTGCCCATATTAGCAAAAATCAATTTTTAATAAAAATAGTGATATTTATTTAAAATATTTTAGCAATATTTGAAGAATAAATTGAATATTCTAACGAGTAATGTTTAAACTCAAAATTAAGAATCCATGAAAACAAAATTAACCAGTTCAAAATGGGGGACTGGGCAGTCTTCCATTTTGAAACCCTTATTAAGAGGGATTATTTTTAAGGGATTTATTTTTATAACCCTTCTATTTTCAAATCACATCCATGCACAATGGGAACCTGTCTGGCAAGATGAATTTAATACAGGCTCAAGGCCTGATCCTGCCAAATGGAATCATGAAACAGGAGGCAACGGTTGGGGAAATAACGAACTCCAATACTATGCTAACCGTCCGGAAAACTCCAGGATAGAAAACGGAAAACTCGTGATTGAAGCAAGAAGAGATTTTTTCGGAGGCAGAGACTATAGCTCGGCACGTTTAAAATCTACTATAGGATGGACGTATGGAAGAATGGAGATCCGCGCTAAGCTTCCTCAGGGTAGAGGTACGTGGCCGGCTATATGGATGCTTCCGCAACCCTTTGCCGGTGGTTGGCCGGGGACTGGTGAAATTGACATCATGGAACATGTAGGGTATGATCCTGGAAGAATTCATGGTACCGTTCATACTGAGGCATACAATGGTATGATAGGAACACAAAAGAGCGCCAGTACTATTGTAGCTGATTTCGCTCAGAATTTTCGTAATTATATATTGGAGTGGGAGCCAAATCAAATAAGGATATATGTAGATAATGTGCTTTATTTTACATTTAACAATGAAGGAACTAATGCTACATGGCCATTCAATAAAAATTTCGGTATCATATTAAATATAGCAGTTGGCGGTAACTGGGGAGGCGCTATGGGAGTAGATCCAAACATCTGGCCGCAAAAAATGGAAATAGATTATGTGAGGGTTTTTAAAAAAGGAACTACTCCCCAGGGAGATCCTAACCTTGCCGGCACTTATCGTTTGCAAAACAGATTTAGCGGACTATATATGGATGTAGCTGGTAACAGCTCTAATGATGGAGCAAATATTCAGCAGTGGACCGGAAATAATTGTTTGTGCCAGCAATTTACATTTACTCACTTAGGAAACGGTACATATAAAATTATTGCAAAAAATAGTGGAAAGTCATTAGATGTAGCAAATTTTTCAACCGCGGACGGAGCAAATATACTTCAATGGCCTTACCATGGAGGAGATAATCAACAATTTATTGTTCAATCAGCAGGCGATGGTTATTATAAGATAAGAGGAAAACAAAGCAATAAGCTGGTAGAAGTAGGAGGCTGGAGTACTTCGGCAGGAGGAAACGTACAGCAGTGGTCAGATGCTAATCAGAGTTCCGGCCAGTGGAAGTTAATACCCATATCTACGGCATTTTCTAAAACTATCCAGGCTGAAAGCTATAGCGCTATGGCAGGTGTTCAGGTAGAGAATACTACAGACGCAGGAGGAGGACAGAATGTTGGATATATTGATGCAGGTGACTGGATGGCATACAATTCGGTAAACATTCCTTCATCAGGTGCATATACTATAGAATACAGAGTAGCAAGCCTCAGTGGTGGAAGATTATCTGCAGATTTAAATGCTGGATCAATTCAATTAGGCGTGGTAAATATTCCTGCAACAGGAGGCTGGCAAAACTGGACAACTGTTTCACATACGGTGAACATCAATGCGGGTACATATAATTTTGGTATCTATGCACAAACCGGGGGATGGAATATTAACTGGTTTAGGATTACCGGGCAGAACGGTGCAAAAATTTCTGCCGGAAATTCTGACGATGATAATCAGGTTCTCCCCGAAACTTCTATGATTTCAGATTTGGAATTATATCCCAACCCGGTCAGCAGCGCTTTAAGCATACAGTCTGTAACAGCTTTTGATGGCGCTAAATATGTAATCATCGATCAAATGGGAAGCGAAATTTCCAGAGGTGAAATACAGCAGACTGTAATCGATGTTTCTGATTTGCATTCCGGCTTATACACACTTTTGATAATAAAAGATGAAAAGAAAATAATCAGGCGATTTATTAAACAAGACTAAATAAAATCAGAATAAAAACAGGAAACTGTTATTAATTCATAAAGTGTCTGAATCGCAGATGTACGCAGATTAAAGGATTTCACAGGTTTTTCAGTGAAGTCATAATAATCAGCTTAATCAGTGGTTCAGACATTTTTATACAACCATAGAAATCGCGGGGATGACGGAAATTTTTAATTTTTATTATTAAGCCCTAAGTCAATTATGATGACTAATCTCTCACTACCCAAGACTTACTACTCAGCACTAATCCTCCATTTCCGGATCGAGCACCAATTGTCCCCATCCATCTACATCCAGCTCTGCCAGCTTTTTCTTATTCTTCAGCGCTTCGTTGATCTTCTTGTTAAAATTCCAGCAGGTGCTTTGTCTTAACTGCAGTATCTGCGACAACTCCAGTGAAGTGATCTTCTCTTTATTGGCATATACCAGGAAGAGCATATAAAATGCTTTGGTGATAGGGAATTTTAATTTATGGAAAATGGTATAGGCGGTCGGCGATTCATCGTACCTGCACTTAGTACATCTCCTGGAATAGTCGTCTTTGCCTTTACACCATTTGGTATTGCTGCATTTTTTGCATTTATAACCTCTCACCCACTTCAGGTCTTCCAGGTATTTCAGACAGGATTCTTTATCAGGAAAAATATTGCTGAATTCTCCGAAATCAACTTCTTTCATCAATACCCTCGCTTTTGTAAGTTCCTTCACGTTTGTCTTCAGCACTTTGTTGTCTGACTCCAGCAATTGGTTCATTCGCTGAATTTCTTCATATGCCCCTTCCAGCTCCTTATTCTTCTCATTGATCTCCTGAGTTCTTTCTTTTACTTTTTCTTCCAGCTCGCGATTAACTTTATCTTTCAGCTTCTCATTTTCCTGAAGCTGCTCTATGATTTTTTTCTGAGAAGACTCATTTTCTTCTTTCATAATCTTTATCCTGTCACCCAGGGCGAAAGAGAGGATCACAATTTCAAATACCAGTCCTATGTTGAAAGAGTAAACTGTGAAAATATCATCCCAGTGAATTACACCGCTCATTCTGAAAATAAGGAAGATGATGCTGACAAACATGAATGAATATCCAAGTATATAATACCTTGCCGGACGGAATCCTTTTTTAAGACAGAGGATAGACGCTATGTATATAAGCAGGAAAGGAATAATGTATAGTGGAAATTCCCAATTGAGATGAATGACAAAAACATCCAGCAAAAAGAATATCACGTAACCGATGGATATGATATTCAGAATTTTATTCATCAGCGGAAGATTTTTCTTCAGCTCCAGGAAGCTCTGAGAATAAATCGTAAAGCTGCCCATCAGCAGCAAGGGGGCGAACAAGGCAATGTAGCTGTTCATTGATGGCGTACCAGGCCATATATACTGGAAGCCGGTACCATCTTCACCGAAAGAAATTATTCCGCAGCATATTACATAAAAGAGATAGTAGATATAAACTGATTCTCTCAGGGAAAGAAATATGAGCAGGTTATAGATCGCCATGATGGCAATAATCCCGTAAAACATTCCCAGCAAATAATATTCATTCAAGGCATAGTAAGCAAAATTGCTGGTAGTCTTAACTTTTAAAAGAAATGGATTATGATTACGTGATTTTACTTTTATATAATAGGTCTGCACCGTGGAATCCAGCGGTGTGTCGAATACGAAATTTTTATGAGGATACCTTCTTACATCAAAGGGAAGTGTAAAGCCCGCCTTTTCCTGTATGTATTTTCCTTTGTTATTGATATCCGGTTTATAAAATTCAAAATTATCAATGTGGAGATCGAGATTTTCCAGTACAAAGTGCTTCTGTATAGGATAAACTCCTTTTACCTTAAACCGGATCCAGTAAGAAGAAGAAGGGTGAACAATGTAAGCGAACCGGGTGGAATCTTCATGGACTATAAACTTATTATTATAGTCAGGAGACAAAATCTGGTCAATCGTAAGCTTGTTTGTAGTATCCTCCAGCACCTCCAGGAAACCGCCCCGCAGATAGTAATCTTCCTTCACTTTTTCATTTACAATCAAAGTGTCCAGGGCAAAAGAAGCCTGACAAGTCAGGAAAATCAGAATTGTTGATAAAATCTTATAGAATACCTTCATTTAAAATAGTCTTATGAGTTAGGCCTGCCGCTCAGTTACTTATACTGTAATCTTTAAAGTTAGCCAAATTTCCTCACTATTGTCCCCTAAGCGTATAGTTTTTTTAATCATTTTACTAAAAAATTGGCTTATTTCAGCAATTTAGACCTTTTACATTTCGTGGAGCATTGCCCTATATCCGTATAAAATTAAAATGTAACTATTTAATTATCAGAAAGTTATGAAAAATATTTTTGTAAAAAACATTGCGATTTATAAAACAAACCTCGAAATTTACTATTATTAATATAAATAATGATATGAGCTTCGATATGCATATGAATCGCACAACAGAAAAGGGCATATCAGCAATAATAAAGACCCTAATGAGCATTAGCACACTATATATAGCATCAAGCATTAAGATTTTCCTGGAATCAGAAAGGGGTATTCTGGGTGGCAGACACTCTAGGCGGAGTTAATTGTCTTTCGGGAGTGAAAGACATTACGTCTGCCACCGCTCCAGGGATTTTACGTAAGAATCCAAATACCAGTTTTGAAAAATCAAGTCCTATGAAAACCTTCCGCTATTTCACCATTTTCACCATTTTCTTTGCTTTTCTGTTTGCCGGAGAAATACTGGCCCAGGTACTTGTTAATCCGGGAGGAGTTGGCTGCCTTGCCAGGTATACTACCACTTATCCGGGCGCTGCTCAGCCTTTTATATTTGACTGGGAATTACCCGGCAGCACTGATATTATAGACAAGACTCAGCAAGCTCCAAAAGTAGTAGGCGGATTTACCAAGCCCATTCAAACCAACGACTGGTGGTCTTCCGCGATATGGGATTATTACCAGGGAGAATACAACAGATCTTTTACAGGAAATTTATTTGCCCTACCATGGACGGCGAGAGCGGTCAGTGCAGGACTTCAGCTCCAATACAAAAATCTTGCTACCAACACCAACAACCCTGACAACTATATTTTTCAGAGCGCCACCAATGAAATAAGCGTGACGCTTGCCAAAGGAGCTACCAACATGGCAGTACCTCTTGCAGCAGGACAGGGAACAAAAGTAAAAGATTATGGAGACTACCATGTGACATTGAACTGGAACGATGCAGTAAATACCATGAGCATGGATGCAACCATTACCAAAGGAAGTCCTTTTGTTTTCTTTGATAATATCTCTGCAGCCACCGATGTCATTGTGCGCACTGCCTGCGGACCAATGGTTACTGCATTTACCAGTCCGGCAGGAAACAGAAGAGTGACTATCTGCGGAAGGAATTACGGAATATTTTTTTCGCCGGGAACTACCATCGTTGCTAACCCGATAGGTGGGACAATGTACGTGATCAACGAAGGACATGGGGCAGGAGATAATGTGGGAAGAGAATTTTTAAGAATTACGCCTACAGCAGCCAACAGGTATTTTGTCATTGCAGCATTACCCAATGCAGCCGATGCTACTTTTTTAGAATACGAACTGAGAGCATATGCATTCATCACGGCAACACAGGCAGATTATACTTACAATGAAGCGACAGCGAATGTCACTACGAACTTTGTTACGACCACTGCTTTGAAAGCAAATGCGCCGATAGGTTCACTGAACGAAACTGTACATGCATTATTCAGACATCAGTTTTTAAATATTGATCCTGCAACACCTGTTAATACAGCTTATCAGTACGAGGGTCCTCGCGGAAATATGAATGTACGTTATGGAAATTTCAACACCATTATGAAACATTATGGAATGCTTCAGCATCTTCCATGGTATGGCTCCTATAAGGGAGCAGATTCAGTGGCGCTGTATAATATGATCAATCAAAAATATTTACAGGTGCCTGCAGGTACAGGCCTGATCCAGGCAACAGATGATCTTTACTTCTGGGGAAAAAGACTCGCGGAGATTGCACAGCTCATGCCGATCGCAAGAGCAGTGGGGCATATGAATGCATACAACAGATTCAGAAATGACCTGCGTGCATTTTTAGTTGACCTGTTCACCGTTACAGCAGGAGAAACTATAGGAACATTTTATTACGATGATACCTGGGACATGATGTTGTATTATCCGGGGAGCTTCTGGTCAACCGACCAGGGAAATGACAGGCACTTCCATTACGGATATGTGATACAGGCTTCTGCCATGCTCGCAAGATATGACAATACCTTTATCACCGAGTATGGGCCGATGGTAGAGATGCTGATCAAAGATGTGGCGAACTGGCAAAGACAAGCGGGCGGTGCTGGAGTAAATATTTTTCCTTATACCCGTTACTTCGACACATACGAAGGACATTCCTGGGCAAACGGAATGGCATCAGATGGGGAAAATAATGGTAATGACCAGGAGTCAGTTGCCGAAGCGATCAACCTTGCTTCTTCTATTGCTTTGTGGGGAGAAGTTACCGGCAACAATACTATCAGAGATCACGGAATTTATTTAAGAACAACAGAGATCGCTGCATGGGAGCAATACTGGATAGATGTAAACAATGTAGTTTTCCCTGCTGGATACGCAAGACAAACAACAGGAATTCTTTATGGAGGAGGAGCAAATTATCAAATCTTCTTCGGAGGAAATGCAAGGCAGAACCTTCACGGAATTAACTGGCTGCCATTTACCGGACATTCATTTTATGTAGCGATGCCGCAGCCAGCGGGAGCAAATCCTATTGATAAATATAATGAAATGCTGGCGAATCAGATAGCGCCTGCTACTCCTGGCGCAATATATTATAATGAACAGCACTGGCCTGATCTCATGGCTTCTTTCAGAGCCTTCTATGATCCTGCAGGAGCTATTACCATGTATAATAATTTAGGGCCCAACATGCAGGCTGCGGGAAGTCCGGGTTGTTGTCCGTGGGCATTGAATGGGCAGAACCATCCATATGATTATTTCGACGGACAATTCACTGCTTTCACGCAGCATTGGATACGTACACTGGATAGCTTAAGAAATGTTCAGAGGATGTGGGCCAACTATTCGAAGACCCATGTATTCTTCAATGGCTGCTGGTATTATGTCATTGATAATGACAATTCATTTACCATCAACGTTACTTTCTCCGATGGAAGAGTGATTAACAACATTCCTGCAGATACAGTGATCACTTACAGATTCTGTTCTGTTCCTATGCCAGTGCAATTAACCACCTTCACCGGGAAGAGAAGCAAAGATGGAGTTGACCTTAACTGGATCACGTCTACCGAAGAAAACAACGATCGCTTTGTAGTAGAGCGAAGCAAAGATGGAATTTATTTTGAAACAGTGACCACCGTGAAAGGAAAAGGCAACAGCAAAGAGGATACTTATTATCATGCATTGGA
>JAIERY010000035.1 GCA_019746425.1 Cytophagaceae bacterium | reverse complement strand
AGTAAAAATTAACCTGCCCCATACCTGGAATGCTTTTGATGCAGTAGATATGGTACCGGGTTACCGAAGAGACGCCTCATGGTATGAAAAAAGGCTGATGCTAAATCCTGAAAAAGAGAAAAGGTATGTTCTATACTTCGAAGGCGTTAACATGACTGCAGAAGTTTATGTCAATAAAAAAAAGGCAGGTGCTCATATCGGCGGTTACTTAGGTTTTGAAATAGACATCACTTCGTATATTAAAGTGGGAGAAAATCTCATCCAGGTGCGGGCAGACAATTCCATCAACCCGGATTTAATTCCTTCTCAGAAATCCGATTTCATTTTATATGGCGGCATCACCCGTGATGTGTGGCTGCTGGAACTCCCGGAAAATTATATAAAGCAATACCACATCAGTCATGTGGTTAAGGAAAAACAAGCACAGACAAATGGTGAAATATTTTTAAATAAAAAGATTGATGAGAATGTGCAATGGGAATTAAGAGTGGCGATAAGAGATAAACAGAATAAAATAGTTTCTTCTTCAAAGAAAAAGCTCAATGCGGTAGCGGCAGTCAGAGTATCTCTTCCTGTAGTGAAAAATCCGTATTTGTGGTCAACTGAAAATCCTTATCTCTATACATGTGTGATAGAATTATTTAAAAATAATCAACGCGTAGATGTTATTGCTGAAAAAATCGGTTACCGGTTTTTTGAATTCAAAGAGCATGGTGCATTTTACCTCAATGGTAAAAGGCTTTTGCTGAGGGGAACACACAGACATGAAGAACATGCAGGCTTTGGCGCTGCTGTGCCCGACAGCATTCATGTGCAGGATATGAAAATGATCAAAGAGATGGGCGCCAACTTTGTAAGGCTTGCTCATTACCCGCAGGATCCGACGGTATATAAATTATGTGACAGTCTGGGTTTGCTTGTGTGGGATGAAATTCCCTGGTGCCGCGGCGGAATAGGAGGAGAGGTATGGAAGCAGAATACAGAACGTATACTGAGAGAAATGATCCTTCAAAATTACAATCATCCTTCCATTGTGATGTGGTCACTTGGTAACGAACTGAACTGGCTTCCTGATGTCGATGGGGGAGATAATGACGATTCTATAAAAATATTTTTAAACAAATTAAACTCCATCGTCCATACCATGGATTCCGGAAGGGTTACCTGTCTGAGAAAATATTATCCTGCAGCTAATATCGTAGATGTATTTTCTCCTTCTATATGGGCAGGATGGTATTCGGGAGTTTATCAGAATTATGGCAGTGCTATCACCGATGCACAAAAAAAGTATAAGAGGTTTTTTCATGCAGAATACGGAGGAGATAGTCATGTGGGAAGACATTTTGAAAATGTGAGCAATGATTCTGTTTCTGCTGCAGGTTGGGAAGAAACTGCTGTGCAGACCACTTCCAGAAATTTTGCACAGTATGGCGACTGGAGCGAAAGCTATATTGTAGATCTTTTTGACTGGTATCTGACGGTTTCCGAAAATGCAGAATGGTTTACCGGGAATGCACAGTGGGTATTCAAAGATTTTGCTACACCTCTCAGACCTGAAAATCCTATTCCATACATCAATCAGAAAGGACTGCTGGACCGCAATGGAAAACCAAAGGATGCTTATTATGTGTTTAAAAGTCACTGGACAGATTATCCTAAATTCTGTTACATAGAATCTCATACCTGGACGACACGCTATGGGAAAAAAGACAGCGCTTCACAGGTTTGCGTGTACAGTAATTGTCATGAAATAAAATTATTTTTGAATGATCAGGATCTTGGGCTGAAGTTGAAAGATAAAAATCAGGTGCCTGCAGGCGGACTGAACTGGATGGTAAGTTTCAAAGAAGGAAAAAATGTGCTGAAAGCTGTGGGCTATGAAAATAAAAAAGTGATCAGCATAGATACGCTGGTGATAGATTTTTATTTTCAGCCGAACGGCCCTGCGGATAATATTTTACTTTCCTATGAAAAGCTTTCCAATGGAAATTACCTGATTACTGCATTGATTGTAGATAAAAATGGGAAAAGATGTATTGATTATAACAAGCGTATTTATTTTTCTCATCAGGGAGAAGGAAAGTTAATGATCAACCAGGGGACACCTACAGGAAGTGAAGTAATAGAAGCTTCCAATGGACTTGCACAGATCGAGTTTGTTCCCGGCAATGGCGCCGCAATCATTGAAGCCCGCAACCAGGATTTTAAAAGCAGTTATCTGAAAATAGAATTCAGGTAGACAGGTTAACTCACTGAGAGATTGATACGTATATACTCTCATTTACCCCGCTAGTGAATAAATTATTATTGTTTAAACAGCGCTCCAGGCAGTTAATCCTGCTTAGCTATCCTATCATACTTGCCCAGGTAGGTACTGTATTGATGGGTATTACCGACACAGTAATGCTTGGTCATGTCGGAAAAAATGAAATGGCCGCCTCGGGGGTTGCTAATCAGCTTTATTTTTTATTTACTTCCATAGGCATGGGAACTCTTGGAGTAATTTCTTCCATGGTGGCGGCTTCCAAAAGCGCGAAGAATAATACAGAGTGCGGAGAGATTTTGAGAACGGGAATGGAGCTTAGCTTTTTATTAAGCATTGTGATCTGCATTTGTCTTTTTATTGTAGGAGAAAATTTTCATATCTTCAATCAGCCTCCTGAAGTCACCGCTATCGTAACAAAATACCTGCGCATACTTACCATCTCAACAATTCCTCTCATGCTTTTCATTTCTTTAAAGCAATACAGCGACGGATTAGGTTATGGCAAACCTGCAATGGTAATTACAGTCATTGCACTGCTGATCAATATAGCGCTTAACTGGATTTTTATTTATGGCAATCTTTCTTTTCCTGCTATGGGAGCTTATGGCGCTGCACTTGCTACATTATTTTCCAGGATATTAATGGCCTTTATGCTGGTAGCATATATTTTCAAATCAAAAGTATACCAGTCTTTTTTGCCGCCGCTCATCTCTACTTTTAAAACAATGCCATTGATTATTAAAATGGTAAGGATAGGTTTCCCCGGCGGACTGCAATTCTTTTTTGAGATAGGCGCTTTCGCAGGAGCTGCAGTATTTGTGGGTTGGCTTGGCGTTACGGAACTTGCTGCCCACCAGGTAGCCTTGGGACTTGCTGCACTTACTTATATGGTGGCTTCTGGTTTGTCTGTAGGAAGCGCAATAAAAGTGGCGAATGCTTTTGGCGAAAATAAAAAATCACTCATCATGGAAAATGCAGTTACTGCTATTCTTGTTGTTTGTATCTTCATGGGAATAACTGCACTGATATTTGTAACGCTGGATAAAGAACTCATCAAACTTTTTATCAATGATAATTCAGTGATCGTAATCGGTGTTTCTATTTTGCATATTGCTGCATTTTTTCAGCTCTTCGACGGGTTGCAGGTGGTAGCTCTTGGAAATCTGCGAGGCATTGAAGACGTCAATAAACCAACGGTCATTACATTGCTTGCTTACTGGGTCATCGCACTTCCTTTGGGATACCTGCTCGGATTCAGATATGATTTTGGAGTGCAGGGAATCTGGCTGGGACTGCTCGCAGGACTTACTGTTTCAGGAATTTTACTTACCGCACGTTTTTTTATTCTCGTGTCTTCCGGAAGAACCAAACGATATTCCGGTACAAAGCTTGAAAAAATAGGGATTGATAATTAATGAATCCTCATTATTATTGTAATAAATTCTAAAATATGAAAACGGTACAATGGGGCATTATTGGATGCGGTGACGTCACAGAAAAGAAAAGCGGACCTGCATTAATAAAATTGCAGATTCAAAATTAGTGCGGTAATGCGGAGAGACAGGGAAAAAGCGGCAGACTATGCAAGAAGACATTACGTTCCAAAATTTTATGATAAAGCCGATGATCTAATCAATGATCCGGATATCAATGACGTGTATATTGCTACTCCTCCTTCTTCTCATAAAGAATATACCTTGAAAGTTGCCGCTGCCGGCAAGCATGTATATGTAGAGAAGCCTATGGCTTTGAGCTATGCCGATTGTCTGGAGATGATAGCTGCCTGCGAAAAAGCAAACGTAAAATTATTTGCAGCCTACTATCGCCGGTGTCTTCCAATTATATCATTGTAAAAAATTTAATTGATATAGGTGCGATAGGTGAGGGCTGTTAATATAAAATTATCGAATTAGGCATATGTGATACGACAAAAATCTTTAATAATTTGCGGGAAACAAAATATACATGGAAAAAAGTTTAAGCATTTTTGAATTTCAAAAGAAGTTTCCCGATGAAGATTCCTGTTGTAAATATTTATCGGAGATAAAATGGAAGACTGGTTTTGTCTGTCCCAAATGCTTTCATCATCGTTACAGCCAAGGCCAAGGCAAATACAAACGCAAATGTACACGTTGCGATCATCAGGTTTCTCCTACCAGCGGACCTTATTTCATAATGTAAAATTTCCGCTTCTAAAAGCATTTTATATAGTTTACTATGTAAGCACTTGTAAGAAGGGCATATCATCCACAGAGCTAAGTCGTAAATTAGATCTTCGTCAAAAGACCTGCTGGCTATTTAACGTAAAGTAATGGAAGCTATGAGCAGCAGCGGAAAGAACCTGTTACAGGATAAGGTGGAAGTAGATGAAATGGTAGTAGGCGGTCATGAACAGGGAGTTAGAGGAAGAAAGAACAGGAAAAAGAAACTGGTCGTAATTGGTATTGAGAAGCAGAAAAAGGGCGTATCACGCATGTATGGTAAAGTGATTGATAATAGTGGGAGTAAAGAACTTAAGAAGTTTTTCACAGAACATGTAGATCAGCAGAAAATCATTTTTACTTCCTGTCTATACCGCCTCTTCATTAAGCTGTAAGCGCTCTGTTTCCACATTTCCAAAAATTATTGCTCCTAAGCACCGTTTCCTACAGGCAATACTTCGTTCCAGTTGGCTGCAGGTTTGTCGAACCATATCTGTATATCATTTTTATTCTGCTGAGCGACTACACAGCAGAAAAAAAGAAATGAAAAGGCAAAAAGCGAAGAAGCTTTTTTTTATCATGCAAAAATTATCCATAGGGAAGCGAGTATCACGATCAATAAGCCGGTGGCTATAATGTTATGTTTTTTCCATTGAGCGCGCTCCTGTTTGTATTCTTCCGTCAGATCAATATTGCCTGCAAATTTAAAAGTCAGTCCGTTTAATTTTTCCTGCGCAGGTTTTTCAGACAGTATGCTTACCAGTACGAGAAGAATTATGGAAATTACAAAGAGCACGATAGCAAAGTGAAGAAAATTCATTTCAATCATATATTTCAGATACCCGTTCTGAAAAGGGTAATTTTTATGAATTATCTCCAGCACAAACCTTGAGCCTCCTATTATAAAGCCACTCCATAATACGAACAATGCTCCTTTGCTGTTAGCTCTTGTCCATAGCACACCGGCTAAGAATACTACTGCTATAGGCGGACTGATATAGGCCTGCACGCTTTGAAGATACACAAACAGCTGGTCGCTTACGCCTCCGACGAATGGCACCCATAGTAAACTCAATAATACTAATATTACTGTTGCGATTCTTCCGACATGGATTAATTTACTTTCAGTAGCTTCAGGATAATATTTTTTGTATACGTCGAAAGTAATCAATGTGGAAGCGCTGTTGAAACAGGCGGCGAGCGAGCCCATGAGCGCAGCAAGCAATGCAGCGATCACAATGCTTCTTATTCCTGGCGGAAGCAGGTAGCTTACCAGCATGGGATACACTTCATCAGGTTTCATTTCAGCGCCCGGCGCTAATTTTCCCTGAGCATGCAAAGCGTAAGCAATGAGTCCCGGTATAACTAAAATGAAAACAGGAAGTATTTTCAGATAGCCTGCATAAATGCTACCGGCTTTTGCATGATTGATATTCTTTGCGGCAAGCACTCTTTGAACAATGCTCTGATCGGTGCACCAATACCATATGCCTATGATCAGGGAGGTGAAGGCAATTCCCACCCAGGGAAAGTCGGGATGATCGTTGGGCTTGAACATTTCCCAATGTCCTGAAGGAACAGAAGCTTTTATTCCTTCAATGCCTCCGGCTTCCTGAATTCCAAAAATAGTCAGACAGATTGCTCCGATTAGAAGTATGAATGTCTGTATGAGCTCTGTATAAATTACCGCACTCATTCCGCCTGCCATGGTGTAAATTCCGGTAATGATCACCAGGATGATTGCGGAAATATATAAGTTGGAACCGTGCAGCTCTTCCCAGTTCATCAATTCCTTTAATAAGATTCCAAAGGCAAAAAGATGCACTGAAATTTTTGTAACTATATAAGCGATAATAGAAACAGCGGAGAGATACCACCTGCTTGCGCTGCTATATCTTTTCTCAAGAAATTCAGGCATGGTAAATACACCGGATTTAAGATAGAAAGGAACAAAAATCCATGCCAGGATCATAAGACATATACTGGCTGACCATTCAAAATTTCCTACCGCAAGACCCGATTTGAACCCTGATCCGGAAAGACCAATAAAATGCTCGGTGGAAATATTGGAAGCAAATAGCGATGCGCCTACGGCGAACCAGCCTACATGGCGTCCCGCCAGGAAGTAGTCCGTTGAATTTCTTTTTTTCCTGGAAAAGTAAAAACTGATTCCAAATATGATGAGAAAATAAAATGCTAAAATAAACCAGTCTGTAGCGGTAAATATCATAAAAATTATAGTTAGGTAAATCTATGTCCAATAAAATTAGTGTATATTTTACACTAAGTCAAATTTTTTACTGGCTTTTTGAATGATTGCGGGGAATCTGTAAAAAAAGCTGCCAGGGACAGCAGCTTTCCGGAATTACCTTAACTATTTTTATTTGATTTTCGAAGGATCAAAAGGTCCGCCCATGGTAAAGGTAAGGAAATCAAAACCGGTTTGATCCTGACCGGGCGTTGTATGAGTCGCCAGGTTTGCCTGGATCTGCCGTATCTTCTGCGGATCAAAGGCCGGGTGGCCGGCATTCCTGCGCTCGCAATGGGAGAATTTCCAGGAGAAAGTATAGAAAATTATAAGGAAGAATTTTTGTAGGATACCGTTACTTCGATACTTCCAAGGTAGAACCATTATTCCCATTCGGCCACGGACTATGCTATACAAAATTTGACTACAGTAATATGAAGGTAAAAAAAGAAGGGAAAGGTGCAGCAGTAACACTGACAATTAAAAACTCAGGCAAGCTGGCAGGACAGGAAGCGATACAAATTTATGTGACGGACGACAAAGCTTCGGTAGAAAGACCTCAGCAGGAACTGAAAGCTTTCAAAAAATTTTTCTGAAGCCCGGAGAATCACCATTCACCATTCTATTTCACGCCTTATAGAACTCCAGGTTCTCTTTAGTGATGAGCGTAATCGGCATAAGCTTTTGTTGCTCCACTTCCTGGTTTAAGATGAGGTGATTGTAGAGACTCATAATTCCCATGTATCCCTGGTTGAATGGTTCCTGGCTGATGAGGAAATCGATGAATCCTTTTTTCAGGTATTGTATGTTGGGGTCAATAAGATCGTAGCCGAGAATTTTAATTCCTTTGATCTTATTTTTTTCTAAAACGCTGGCTACTTTGTAAGCCCTGGAATTAGTGACAAAAATCGCTTTAACGGGAGTCATTGCTTTTGATTTGCTCCATTAATTTTTTTTCCAGCAAGGCATCGTCCTTGCCCGGATTGTTGTAGTGAAATGTTTCCAGCTTGATTCTTTTGTCCTGCTGAAAATATTTTTTAAAACCTTCTTCTCTCTGTAAATAGTTGACGTGGTTGTCTGCTTTTTTCACGGCATTGATACTTACAGCAAGCGCTGTATCATCTTTGCTTAGCAGATAACTGGTGAGGTTCCCTGCAAAATATCCGCTGCGGAAAGCATCCTG
>JAIERY010000001.1 GCA_019746425.1 Cytophagaceae bacterium | reverse complement strand
GGAAAAGTGTCACTTTTAAATTACTGACAGGAGGAAATTTTTTATTATCCATAAATTCCTGCAAATAATTTTTTCTTTCCTTTATTTCTCTCTTCCTGATAATAAACTCCAGCGCATCTTCGTAACAGCGGAAGGAAGGATTAATATGGCAGGCTTTCTCAAGTAAACTATCAATATGATCATATCCTGCTTCGCTTAGGATAAGATCTTCCGTAAGAAAAGGCTGAAACAACTTCTGTAGCTCTTTCGCGTCATCCGTTCCGATCCTGAGCCTGATCGCCTGATCACTTCTGTAATCAACGTATAAAGAAGAATAGGGCGGAAGATACTCTTCCTGCAATGCTTTTTTTGAAGCGCGGTTTTTATTCAGTTTAATGAATACCGCTTCAATATGCTTACAGGTACCAAGCCGGTTGGTTTTAAAATCATAGCAAGTGCAAAAATTACGGCTGTTGTCTCTGCTCCTCAACGCGACTTTGTAACTGTTGTTTGTTGCAGGATTAAATACTTTATAGTCGCCATAAGCAAGGCTGTCGGTAAGGCTATTGACACGAAAAGGTATGGTCTGCGCGATTTGTTTCCGTAAAACGCTCTGCCACTCTGTAACGCTCATTTTTTCAGGCTTCTTCACATGGGAGACATGAAGTTTTTTAAGCGTCTTCTTGGCTTTTTCTTTGCCGGTAATTTTTTTACCTGTTGGCTTTTTTAGTTTCTTTTTAACATTTTTCATTTCAGGACATTGTTCTCTGTGGTTGAATCTTATATTAAAAAACGATTTTGGACAAGATATATTAATTAGTAGAATAAGAAGAAAACAGGAAGCATACGGAAAATAAATCCGGTATCAAATTCAATATCTTTTCATAATTCTATCCCCTGTTCCCATAAATAGTCGTCTTTCGCTACGGTCAGGATATCTTCCGCTTCATCTTTGTATTCCGCAAACCAATCCAGGTCTTTCAGCGCCTGAAAGATAATTTCCGCCTCTTCAATTTTTTCATTTTCTGAAGTGAGATGATCCATAAATAATATAGCGATCCTGGCAACATCAGATACATAACAGGCATTAAATTGCATAAGGGCGGGCTTGAGTGAAATATCATTTCCCCATAATAATTTAAATTCATCTTCCATTCCCTTATTATCATAGTATATTCCCGCTTTAATTTTTGCTCTGAAACTTCGGGGAAATCTTTTCAACATCTCAGTGCAGATTTTATCGCCATTTTCCTTTGCCCGCTCATCGTACCAGCATGCGGAGCAAATTTCGAGGCAGATGTAATACAACTCTTCGATATGCGGATATCTGGATATTAAACTTTCTATGATCGGCCAGGCTTTTTCATAATTGATATTCTCATAATGTCTTTCAGTTAATACTTTCAGCATTTCCAGTTCTTCCAGGATATCCCTGGGAATTGCGCTTTCCGGCGCGGGACCATATTCAATGGTATTTAACTTTTCGATAAATTGCCGCAGGTTTTTTATTTTATCGTCGAAAGAATCGGAATACTTATAATGCCGGGAGAATTTTTCATTGATAATGGCTATATCTTCCGTCGAATAACCAAGCTCAAAATCATCCGGATTTTCTTCCTCCTCCTCATATTCATTATAAATATCATTATCATCGTCTGACTCGAGATCGTCTCTGTACACCACTTTAAATCCTCCTTCTCCAAAATGTTTCTTCAATTTATGGATGACAGAACTATTGTGAGGATAATCATACGAAGTCAGGAATAAAGGTTTTTCTTCTTTATCTCCAACCGGGGTTTCAATAAATTCTATACTGTCTTCCGGCTCGAGAATATATTGACATAATGAAAAATCTTTGTGAGGACTAACATTAAAGGACCTGGCAAAATCTACAGCGTTAAAAATGATATTGTGAACATATGCATAATCCGCTTCCAGAGAACCCTCAGTATAAATATTATCCAGGGCCTCCCATAACTTATCCTCATGTACGTTAAAAAGGCTATAACAGTCTTTAACTCCAAGGCAAAAAATATCTACCATAAAAACTCCGGCTGTAACAGAGCCTTTCGGATGCCGGCGTATTACTGTAATTACCGCCAGGCCATGGTCACTCCATCCTGCATTCAGCAGACAGGTTTCAATAGGCAGCGTACGCGCTTTGGTACGTATATATTTTTCCGGGGATAACGCTTGTTGTGACATTTCTGCAGGATAAATCTTAACAGGTGAAACATATGCCGGTGCAAAGATAAAAAGTATGTAATTGTTTCAGAATAGTAAGCTTAGTATTTTCGGGATAATTATCAACAATTAGGATTTTATCTTTTTTGCTTATATCATTTTTTATTTTGCCACCGTTGGCAACCTATTTAACAGAAGAACAGAACTAATCAAAAGTAAACCAAACTCCTGTTAGAGAAATAAAAAGTGCAATGATATGGAGATTTAGATTTTTCCCCTTATTTTTTTTACGATCTCGTTAGTAATCAGTTTATAGTCTAATGCAGAAGCATCTTTATAAGGATCGATATTGATAAAATGTTCCAGTTCCTCAAAATCAGAAACCCTTAAAACTATCTGCGGGTAATCCCACTCCTCTTCTCCCGGGCTTGTAAAATTCCCATTGTTATACCCAAAGTTTACAAACTCGAAATCGAGTATGTCAAGCAGAGTATGATCTACTTTATTTTTCTCAAGTCCGGAAATAATTTTTTCTGTTACGCCGGGCAATTGTTTATTATTCAGATCGTCCAGTTTAAGTTCAATTATTTTTTCCCGCAGGTCATAATGCTCCTGGAAAAGCTCGTCCACTACTTCTTCTGCAAAATCTTCATCATCAAGCTGACCGTCTTCATAAGGCATAATAAGTAACTCATTTCCCCACAGAGACACCATAAGGTCACCATCTGTGGCCGATAAATTAAAATCTTTGGAGGTAAGCTTTATTCCTGTTTCGTCTTGCACTGCGTCAAGAAGCTTTTCTTTAATAACTTTCATGGGTGGGAGTAAAAAATATCGAATGTATTAAACTATAGGATATGGTTTAATGTATATAGACTTTGGGCTTATTTACGCAATGGTTTTGCAAAAGTTATAATTGAACTTATGTAAAAATAATAGTTTGTACATAAAACTCAAAATTTTAAATAAGCCTTCTCCATCCATAAATACCAATGATTTCCCAACGATTAGACGATGGTATAAATCAAAAGCAGCAGAGTTTTCACCCTGCTGCTACTTTGAAAAAGAGAAAATTAAAAGGAACCCATGGCAAAGTTTCCCCGCTTATTAATTAAATTATTCTCTTTGTAAAATTTAATGACAGAACTACTTCTTTTTCACTTTTCCCAATTCTTCTTTCAAATCCAATACCATAGTCGTAAGCTTTTCAATTGACATCTGGGATTGAGGAAACTGAGTGCTGATAAAAGCTTTTGCCTCCCATACTTCCAACACATCTTCCATGGGAATTTCATAAACAGAGTAAGCTGGATTGTCTGATACCAGGGTCAGAACTCCTTTGGCTTTTATATTATTAAATACCCTTTTATACACAATTCCTTCGCGCTGTGTCACCAGTATATAAGTTTTATCATCTTTAATATTTTTCCAGTTATCTATGTATTGCCCTATGACAATGGAACCAGGATTAATAGGGAGCATAGAATCCCCGCTGATCTCAAAAGCCCTGTAACTTCCATTGGAAAATATAGGAAGATAAAACTGTGGTAATTCGGATACATATTCAGGATCGGCATAGCCGTTGAGGTAGCCCGCCGCTGCCTTCTGCGGCACCAACTGGATATTCTCATTATCATCTTTATCGACGGTAATTGCCAGCACTCTGAGCTTTTTCCCTTCTATGTCTTTTTGCATCACCGCCTTTTGCCTTTCAGGATCTGTGAGATCTTCGCTGATAAGGTTATCTACCGAGACATCGAAGATCTTCGAGATCTTGATCAGATAATCCAGCCCCGGCTCGGCCCGACCCTCTTCATATGCCCCTAATAAAGATCTTTTTATTCCGATCTTTTCAGCAAGCTGTTCCTGGGTAAGGCCTTTCTGTTTGCGAAGATGCTTAATATTTGCGTTTATGCTCATTTTATATAGATTTAAAAGCCAAATATGGATGACAAATCATCATGGATCCGGTCCAGCAGATTACTGAAAGGAGTCGACCTGTCATAGATCCTGCTTCCTCTGATTTCTCTGCCAAACATATCTTTAGCCACATACTGTACTTCAGATTTATTGGTATCGCAAATTCTTTTGCTGATGACTACTAACCTTATTTTTGGTGACATAATATTAACACTTCCTGTGTTTATTTTAAGTTAAAACTAATATTTTTAGTATTTAAGGCCTTATTTTTAACAAATATATAGGACAAAAATCAATAATGCTAATTTTTTTAGCATTTTTTTATTTTTCACCAAATCGGTTTTTAATATACTTTTAGCGAATTCCCGTATATTTAATGATTCAAAACACCCGTCATGCGATTCAGGCTATTCGTTTCATTATTTTTTATTGCGTTAATTAATCTTCATTGTTCTTCTGACAAAGACCCGGTTTCCAACCAGGAAAAAAAAAGAATACAGTCAAGTGCCAGAAACATCGAATATGAAATTGTTTCTGAAAAAGGAGCCAATGGAATTAAAATAACAAATATCCGTTTTGATACAGCCTCACTTCACAACGAGACTAAAGGAATATTGGTAACATTTACCATCGAAGCGTCGGGCAAAGCATTTGACAGCATAGGCCTGCAGGGTTTTAACTCTTATTTTATCGATCTGACCTGTACTCCTCAGGCAGGTAAATCTTATTGCCATAGGAATGAAGTATTTAAAGCCGCAGACAAAAAAAAATTTCTTCATATCAACAGAGATTGCTTTATTTCACAACCGACTTCCAGAACACTCGAAGTTTCATTTCCCTATCGCCTGATGGACATGAGCCAGGGAGATCATGAAATGATGGTGGATATCAACGCTTATCCGGCAAAATTCCAGAATGACTCTACTGACCTTGGGATAAAAATGCTGGACAATATTTCTCCCAATGCACAGACTTCCATCAGCGTGAAAATAAAAGTAAGAGCCCCTAAACTATTTAAAGCAACCGTTACAGTTCATAGTTTGAAGCTAAACACCAAAGCAGTAAAGCCCGAAAAATATGATTTTGCCATGGGAGGCTCCGGCTATCCTGACCTATTCTGGGAAGTATATTGCGGCAACGATTATATCTATTACTCGCCTGTGATCAAAAATAAAATTGAGTATCCGAATAAATACTCCTCTCCTGTTTTCTATTGCACCCAGGATGACATCATCAATCTCGCTGTAGTGGATTATGACAATGGACCTTTCAATACCCAGGACGACATCATAGAGAAATGGACTATTCGGGCTTCCAATCTAAAACCGAATAAGATAGATACGCTGCATTTTGGGAACCTGGAATACATGGTAGTAGAAACCACATTGGAATAACTAAGATTTCTTAAGATTAATCTTTACTTTTGTGAGTGAATGAACGGATGAATTATTATGAATAAAGATTTTATCAATAAAGTATACAATAAACACCTGCATACCGAAAAAATTCCTTCTACTTCCTCGGTATGCAAACTTATTACCAAAATTCTTCTTACACTTTTTCCTGAACAGGCTAAAAGACATTTTAATTCTCAGGAAGAACTGATCGAAAGACTCAACCTGTATAAGCACGACCTTCAGTCAATATTGGAATTAATGCAAAGCAGCCTTCCTGATAAAGCGGATGTGCTCGCAGATAAATTTATGGATTTACTTTCCGAAGTATACGAAGACCTTACCAAAGATATTGAAGCTATAGTAACAGGAGATCCGGCAGCTAAAAATGAATATGAAGTGGTAAGAGCTTATCCCGGGTTTTACGCTATAGCATTTTATCGTCTGGCACATGCGCTTTACAGATTAAATATTCCTTTGTTACCAAGAATACTAACCGAGTATGCGCATTCCAAAACTGGCATTGACATTCATCCGGCAGCAGAGATCGCTCCTTATCTTTTCATAGACCACGGTACAGGTGTGGTAATCGGAGAAACAGCCAAAATAGGCAAGCATGTAAAGATATATCAGGGAGTAACCCTGGGAGCGCTTAGCGTATCTAAAAAAATGGCTGAAACAAAAAGGCATCCAACGATAGAAGATCATGTGGTGATCTATTCAGGAGCTACCATTCTCGGAGGAGATACCATAGTTGGCCATAACAGCATTATAGGAGGAAACGTATGGCTCACCAATACAGTACCTCCTTATTCAAGAGTATATCACAAACCGCAGATAGAAGTTAGTAAGAGCGGAAAGTTAGAATAGTAAAGAGTAATGAGTGCAGAGGGATGAGAAAAACTCTGCACCCTGCACTTATCATTCACAATTCATAATTCAAAATTCATCATTTAACAAATGTCTTCTCTTTTAGATTTTGTAGGAAACACTCCTCTGGTTGAATTAAAAAATACAATTAAAAAACCAGGCGTTACATTGCTGGCCAAAATGGAAGGACATAACCCGGGAGGCAGTGTAAAAGACAGACCGGCTTATAATATGATCAAAGAAGCTATTTCCAGAGGTGATCTTAAACCTGGAATGAAACTGATCGAAGCTACCAGCGGCAATACGGGAATTGCCCTTGCTCTCATGGCAAGGCTTTACAATGTGGAGATAGAACTGGTAATGCCTGAAAATTCTACCAAAGAAAGAATACTTACCATGGAAGCCTTCGGAGCAAAGGTGATCCTCACTTCTGAAAAAGGATCTATGGAAGAAGCGATTGATTATGCTCGCGCCAAAGTAGCCAAAGGCGGCTACCATATGCTGGATCAGTTTTCTAATCCGGATAATTATATGGCTCATTACAAAACCACCGGCCCTGAAATCTGGAAAGATACCAATGGCGGAATTACGCATTTTGTTTCTGCCATGGGTACTACAGGCACCATTATGGGAGTATCCAGGTTTTTAAAAGAGAAAAATAAAAATATTCAGATAGTAGGTGCACAGCCTTCTGACGGCTCAAAAATTCCCGGTATAAGAAAATGGCCGGAAGCATATCTTCCGAAAATTTTTGAAAGACAAAGAGTTGATAAAGTAATTGAAGTAAGCCAGGATGAAGCAACAGAGGTGACCAAACGACTTGCCAGAGAGGAAGGCATCTTTGCGGGAATGAGCAGCGGAGGTTCGGTGGCAGTAGCACTTAAACTGATAAAAGATATTGATCAAGGAGTTGTGGTATCGATAATCTGCGACCGGGGTGACAGGTACCTTTCTTCTGATCTGTTTGGTAAATAAGTGAAACCTGCATTAAGATATTTTTTTCTTTTTATAATTTTTTACATCAGCCTCTCTGCTGTTTCTGCACAGAAAAATAAAGGCACAAGTAACTCAATTGGCGAACACCATAAGGATGCCTTGAAAAACGCCTACCGTCTTACAAGAAAAGGAAGTAACTTCAAATACTTCAGCAGGTTCAGTTATTGTATTCTCGGCAGTGCTCATCTACATTCCAAAGCGTATAAAACCATTTTAGATTCTTACCAGGAACTGGAGGAAAAATATCCGGATAGAAAATTCCGCGTGATGGAATGCTCTAAAAAGAAAGGCGGTAAAATGCTTTTGCACAGAAACGCATCAGAACGGACTCAGTACCGATTTCATGACCCCTCTTATTAAGAAAAAAAAGAAATCATTATTGTCCGACTAAAATTGTAAGGAAAACGGGGTAAATTTCTTCTACCCCGTTTTTTTTGTCAATTTTGT
>JAIERY010000392.1 GCA_019746425.1 Cytophagaceae bacterium | reverse complement strand
GTTATTATTTACCGGCACTCCTATAGAGCCGTATTCTTCGCCTTCCTCATTCTCATCTTTCACAAGCATTTCCCAATATTCTACCATTAAAGCTTCAATAGCCCATTGAATATTGTCTCTTTCTGCCTCGCTGACTGTGTTTAAGTATGCTTTTATACTATTAAACTTTTTCATGATAATTGATATCTAGGTTACCACATATACCTAATAACGTCCGGGGTTGACAATTAGTTAAATATGGCAAAAGATGATTTTTATAATAACTGGCCTGTAAATCCGGGTCATTTTTCGTTTATAAGGACTTATTATGCCATAAAAGGTCTTATTTGAGGCCTTAACCTTTAAAACCAGGATATTATCGAGAATCAACCCTTTTTTATAAGGTGTAAAATCCAGACATATTTTTTTAATAACCAGGGAGAATATGGATTCTAGCCATAGACTTGGTACCCGCTTTATGAGTAATAACAAAGGGGCAGCCTTGCAGTTGTTGCTGTATGAAAAAGATATTCTTAAACATCGTTTTGATTCTTTGCTCATGTTCCCTTTCCACCTCCGATTCTGAAAAAGATGAACTGGTAGGCAGAACAGATGAGAAAGAAATTTACAAGCTGAGCTGGTTTTCGGAAAAGTACAAAAGTTACTCTCCCGATTCTTTACAGGTAGAAAATTTAAAAAGTAAACTTCCTGGTTATACTATGCTGGTATTCGGAGGGGCATGGTGCGGCGACACGCACCATTATCTTCCCAGGTTTTATAAAATTATGGACAATGCCGGAATGAGCCATGACAATATTGATCTTTGTCTGCTAAATGCCGACAAGAAAAGTCCGGAAAAACTAGAGAAGGAATATAAAATCAAAACTGTTCCTGTATTTATTATTCTGAAAGACGGAAAAGAGGTAGGGAGGTTTACAGAAAAAATAGATCAGCCGGTTGAAACAGTTTTGGCGGAGCTGTTGAAGTAGTTGCCTGTCTGTTAATGTAATTTCATAGTTCAATATTCCTTGTTCGTTATTCGATATTATTTAATTATGAATGATGAACAAGGAATTTCCAATAGTGAAGTAATTTGATATACCACTTTTCTTCACGAAGTGTTTCATCAAGGCCTCCGGATATAATCCATAATCATTTTTATTTCTCCTGTTTGATTATCGGATTTCATACTTTATACGCTTAAAAATACCAGCATCTGATTTGTATTCCCCCACTCTTATTAAAAGTATTAACAATTTCCTTTTTTATATTAATAACTGAAGCGAAAGCAGAGATACTTTTTCCTTCCGTTATATCTACCAGAAATCAAATTAGCTGATAACAAGCTTCGGAGTGTGCAGGTTCAATTAGTAACTACTCAATCAGCTATGAAAAAGAAATTTTTTTTAATCGTAATAATATATGGTTACATCTGTACTGTAGTATCAGGACAGATTGAAGTATGGACAAAAACTGCAGGCGGAGCAGGAGACGATGAAGCGAAAGCCGTTGCTTCTGATTCGCTTGGTAATATATATGTGACCGGATTTTTTAAAAGCTGTTCACTTACACTTGGAGAAGAAATACTGCAAAATGAAAGTGAGGAATATTCAGATGTGTTTCTGGCAAAATATGATGTCACAGGAAAAATGCGATGGGCGGTAAGCGCCGGAGGATTAAAAGACGATGAACCTCTCGGTATTTCCCTGGATAAGTCAGGGAATATTTATGTAAGAGGATGCTTCGAAAGTGACTTTATGTATTTGGGAGATGTTGCACTGGAAAACCATGATGTTGGAAATCTTAGTATGTTCCTCGCAAAATATGATTCTTCCGGAAAACTTTTATGGGCTAAATCAGCGGAAGTGTTGCCGGTTTCTCATTATGTCGACGGCCAGGAGAATGTATATGTTACCGGGGAATTTTTCCGCGGCGTAAATATATTTTTCGATAAGGTGAGATTTGTGCCCGCATCGGATGGATTGTTTATGATTAAATATGATTCGAATGGAGAGATACTCTGGCTCAAAAAAGGTACAGGAGGTTTGCCTTTCGCAATTTCCGGAGACAAAAATGATAATATTTATCTCACGGGAATTATAACTCCGCCGGAGGGTACTTTTGAAAATATTTATATGAGCAATAAAATGACTCAGGGAAAAAGTACCGATATGTTTATTATGAAGTTTAATGAAAGAGGTAAACTGTTATGGAAGAAAGTAGTGGGAGGGAAAGGAGATGAGTATCCGAGGGCGCAGCATGTGAGCGCTGCAGGAGAGTTTTATATTGTGATGAAATATTCCAGTCTTGATTTTAAAGTTGAAAAAGCCTCCTATCGTAATGGCGGCGGCGATGACTTGCTTCTGATCAAATATTCTTCTTCCGGAAAAATTTTGTGGGCTAAAAAAGCAGGAGGAGCAGGACATGATAATCCTGTTTTTATGACGTGTGACCATAAGGAAAATATTTACATAGTCGGACATTATTATAGTGATAAAATCTGCTTTGACCAGCTCACCTTGCAGAACGTTGGTCTTAATGATATTTTTATTGCCAAATTTTCTCCTGACAGCGAGCTTCTCTGGGCAAAAACAACAGGGGGATGTCATCACGATTACCCTAGCGGGCTCGTTGTAGATGCGTCAGAAAATCTATACTTATTAGGGGTATTTAACAGCAATGGAAATACAGGTAATGATAAGATCGTTACAGAATTTTTTATTGAAAAGTATGATCCTGCCGGAGACATGATCTGGAAAAGCGCACAGAAGAGAACCGACGAGTTTGATTTTGCTTTCGGAGAATGCATGGACAATTCAGGAAATCTTTTTATGGTTGGCTACTTTGCAGGAAATATTAAATATGCCGATGATAATATTAAAAGCAATGGGTCAAAAGATCTTTTTATTCTAAAGTGCAATGTAAAGAATAAGTAAGCGGTGTAGTAAATGCCAAAAGCCGGCTATCAGAGCTAATGACTCTCTGAGGCTGGCTTTATGGTTTAAATGGCAAAGGATGTATTGATAATGCCAGATGCATTTTTTTTCAGAATATTTTTTAGGTTATATTTAGCTCTTATTTTAATCTTCGCAAATAAGGAATTATATATTCAAATTTATACTTTATGAAGTACTTCATTTATTTTTTATGCCTGGCAGTTTTTGCCTGTTCTTCACCCAAAGACCAAAAGAATAATAAGGCAGATACCGCAAAAGTAGCTGCTCCATCCAAAGATACCGTTTCAAAGCCAGCACGCGCAGCAACAGGCGTGCCATCTGACAGGATCCTGTCTTATTATAATGGACTCATTGGCGGTAAATATTCTATAGAAGTTACTTTGTCAGAATCAAAGGACTCGGTAAGCGGACAATATCGTTATACTTCGCAGACTGCTTTTCTAACTCTTAAAGGAACTGTTACCAATGGAGAATACCTGATAAAAGAATTTGATCCTTTTGGAAAGAATACGGGAACCTTCACCGGGAAAAAGAATGAAAGCACCAAAGAAATTACAGGCAGCTGGACGAATGGCAAAAGAACATTTTCATTTGTATTTACTCCAAAATCGAATGAGCAATTTGCCGGTGGGGTAACTATTGTTACACGGTCTTTACAAATTAAAGATGGTTCCTGTGCCTGTGCCGATTTTTTATTGCCTGTAGTGACAGGAGGAGTTACGCAAACTATTCAGGATAATATCAATAGTAAACTTACCGCAGAAGCTTTTTCCTTCAGCGACAGCAAAGACGACATCTGCGAATGCAGTGAAGAAGGATATTCCTATGGGGTGACTTCGGGTTCATTTGATGTGCTGAATAATAAAAACAATATTCTTTCTATACAATGGTGCGGCGAAACCATGGGCGCTTATCCCAGCGGTTATTGCACTTATAAAAACTTTGACATACGCGACGGAAGCATAATCGGTCTTTCCAATATTTATACAGAAGAGGGTATAGAATATATTCTTGGGCAGGTCAACAAGGAAATCAATGCGAGGTTAGAAGCGCTTACGCGCGATCCGGAAGTCGAGGAAGATGCCAAAGCATGGATACAGGATCTGACTGCGGAGAGAACATTGGTTAAAGATGATCTGAGAGAATTCAGTTTGGATAGCAAGGGCCTGACGATTCGGTATAACCTTGGCTTTCCTCACGCGGTACAGTGTTACGCTCCCAGCGGCGATGTGTTTATTCCTTATACAGCCCTGGAGAAATGGGTGATGGAAGAGGGTGTATTGGGAAAAGCCCAATAAAATTTTATCTCTAAACAAAATTACCTTACCTTCGTTCTCCATAAAAAACAGAAAAAATGAACTTAACAACAGACAAAGACAAAGTAAGCTATAGCCTCGGGCTTAATGTCGCTTTGAGCTTAAAGGATCAGGGATTTGAAGACATAAACCTTGAGGCGCTTAACCTTGCTATTAAAGATGTATTCAGTAATAATAATTTATTGATAGACCCTTCACAGGCCGGGCAAATGCTCAACCAGTATTTTCAGGAAATGCAGAAAAAGAAATTTGAAAAAAATATTAAAGAAGGTGAGACATTCCTGAAAGAAAACAGCACCAAAGAAGGAGTAGTGACGCTGAAGAGCGGATTACAATACAAAGTATTAAAAGAAGGAAACGGGCCTAAGCCAAAAGCTACTGATAAAGTAACTACTCATTATCACGGTACATTGATCAATGGAACTGTATTTGATAGTTCGGTAGAGAGAGGACAACCTGCTACTTTTCCTGTAAATGGTGTGATACAAGGCTGGGTAGAAGCGCTGCAACTGATGAATACCGGTTCGAAATGGAGATTATTCGTTCCCTCTAATCTTGCTTACGGAAGCAGAGGGGCATCAGAATTGATCGGCCCTGATACTACTTTGATTTTTGATGTGGAGTTAATTTCTATTGGCTAAAAAAATACAAGCAAGTTTCCTGGGTTAAAGAAGCTTGCTTGTTGATTTATTCGTAAATCGTACTTCGTAAATCGTAATTTCTAATCAGATTTTCATCTGGCGCGAACGCCTCATTCGTGCCAAAGATAAATGATGTGAGGAAGTTAAGTTAAATTAAATTCAATTAAATTGATTTGTGAGATTAGAGTTCTTTGAATTATTGATGAATTAGATAAGGGGCACGAACGAGGGCGTTCGCGCCAGTGGAAATGTTGAATTTTGAATTATGAATTAATGCCATTAAGTTAAGGAAAAATTAGTCGGGATTTTTTTTAACTTTGTAAAAAGCAAAAGCCCCGGAATAGGGGCTTCGCAGAGTATTAGCCGTAACATCCTTATTTCGCCGCAGAGTCTCTCGTAGGGGACTCTGCGTAATTAATTTCTTTATAATGTTTAACATCAAAGACACCGCTCTTCCCAGGTTCATAAAATGCAGCGCTTGAATGTTTGTAATCAGTATAATCGTTAACCAAATTCCATTTGCGGATACCGGATTGTTATGCATATAATCAAGCTTCTGTTCTATCATTGCTGTCTCGCAGAGTCCCCTACGGGAGACTCTGCGGCGAAGTACAACAATAACAAGCACTTAGCAAACAAAGGAAAGATAGTTACTTTCTATGCAAAATGTAACTTAGCCTTAGTCTCAATGAGTTACAAATATCGGGTACAAATAAGGTACAAAACTATACCTACACACTACTTTTTAAGCAAATCAAACAGCTTAGTGTTTATGTAGAGTGTTTCTTTCCAAACCTGTTTTGAATGTAGCACTTTTATACTTTCAAGTTCTTTCAGGTACTTGGATGCGGTGATACGGGAAATAGCTAACCGTTCAACCAAGTATTCAATTTTACAATAGGGATGCTCAAACAGGATCTCAATTAATTCTTTGCTGTATGATTTGGGTTTCTTTTTTTTAACCAGTTCCTGCGTTTGAATAAATAATTGGCTGATCTCTTTTATTTGTGCAATGGTTTCATTGGCTGTTTGCTCTATGCCTTTTAAAATATACAATACCCAACCTTCCCAGTTATTTTTCGTGCGGACTTCCTGTAATAAACGGTAATAGTCCGCTTTGTTATCAATGATATAAGCGCTCAAATATAAGATGGGATTTTCAAGCAGGTTATTAAGGATGAGGTAGAGTATGTTAATAATCCTTCCCGTACGGCCATTGCCATCATAAAAAGGATGAATGCTTTCAAACTGGTAATGCTGCACGGCCACCTTTATTAGCGGGGAAATTTCGTCCTGCTCGTTCAAGTATTTTTCAAAGTTGTTCATCAGTCGGTTAATGCTGTCTGTATTATCGGGAGGAGTGTAGATTACTTTTCCGGTAGCTGCGTTACGAAGTGCAGTGCCGGGCAGTTTACGGATACCGGCTGCATTACCTTCCAATATTTTTTGAATTTCAATAATAGCGTTGGTACTTAGGAAACCTTTTTTTTGAATGAAATGAAAACCGTATAGCATTGCTTCACGGTATCGTAATACTTCTTTTGTGGCACTATCTATTTGTACTCCTTTTGCAGATAAAGCCTGATACAATTTATCCTGCGTAGTTATTACATTCTCAATTTCTGAACTGGCACGGGCTTCTTTTAAAATAACGGCATTAAGTAAAATATCTGGATTAGGTAGAATTTTAGCCAAGCCTTTTAGTTCTGCCAGGGCTACGGATGACTTTACGAGCTGGCGAAGTACTTTTATGGTTTCTATCTTGACCCTCTGCGGAGGTAAAGGCGGAAGATCATTAAAAGGCCTTTCACTATTTGGGGTTTGTGTTCTTTTTGTCATACAAACAAACTATACATGAGAGTTTTATCATGTAAAAATAATAATAAATTTTATATATGACAAATTTATCATGTATAAATATTATACATGAGTATATTGTTATTTGGGTTGTTTGTGTTTTCTTAAAAAATACACTTTCAGGCTAATCTCTACTTCGTTACACCATTATTTTGGCAATACAAAATATAGGCATCCTCTATTGAGTTTTTTAAATCGTCCCAGTCCCACGGCTTTTGATGGTATCGAAAAATATAGCCCTTTTCAAAAGCTATTTCTATTGCCTCGATTTCTCTGTGAGTGGTAACCACTATCTTAATAGGTTCTGGGGTTTTAATATTTGATTGTGTTATAAACTCAACTCCGGTCATATTAGACATTTTCTGATGTGCTACTATAATATGCACATGGGTATTTTTTAAAATCTGTAATGCTTCCTCTCCTGACAAGCAAGTATGAATCTCATAATCTATTCTAAAATAAGCCTTAAAGCTATTTAGGTTATTAGGTTCATCGTCCACGTAAAGAATTTTTATTTTGTCAGGCATTAGCTGGTATATTGATAAATAAAATTTGTGCTGAAAGTAGCTTAATTTTTTAAAACTCATTTTCCTTCCACGATTTTTATTTCTTCTTCGGTCAAGTTGTAAAGTTTATAAACCGTTTCATCAATTTTTGAAATATGATGCTCAACTCTTTTTTCAAGTTGTTCTGTTTTGGTTTGTAAACGGCTTTCGGAAATTTCAGGATAAAGTTTCAGAAGCGAATCGATATTTTTTATGATTTCTTCTTGGAGTAATTTATCAATCTTATTTTTTTCGTCTATACAACGGATTGGCATTTCAGTTAGAACGGTTGGTTTAACTTGTGCTAATGCCCTACCGCTTTCCATTGTTGTTAATCTGTATAGGAAAATAAAAAGTTTTGAGTTTAAAATCCCCATCAAATATTTTGTATCAATGTTCTTTGTT
>JAIERY010000231.1 GCA_019746425.1 Cytophagaceae bacterium | reverse complement strand
GCTTACCAGTATGTCTGCTACCACAATAGCTCCTGCATTGATGAATGGATTGCGCGGAATGCCATTTTCCAGTTCGAGCTGTATAAGAGAATTGAAGCTGGTTCCCGAAGGCTCGACGCCTACTCTAGTCCATATCTCATCGCCCGTAATTGAAAAAGCCAATGAAGTGGAAAAAACTTTGGTGATACTCTGAATAGAAAATTTTTCCTGCGAATCTCCTATGCTGAAATTATTTCCTTGCAGCGTGCTGATATGCACGCCATATTTCCCCGGATTAATCTTCGAAAGTTCCGGAATATAAGATGCTACCCTGCCCTCATTTCTGAAGTTCTCAATTTCACTTTTAACTTCTTTTAAAATACTCTGGAAGTCCACGCTTTATTATATTTTCTTTTTCATTAGCACTTTTACCTGGGTAAATTTATTGGCAGCATTCAGGAATGCTACCACTTTTGGCCAGTCTTCTTTCTTTTCAAAAGCATGTGTATACTGTTTGGAAATTTGTATGATCAGGTATTCTTCTTCAATAGCAGCGCTGCTTATGAAATGCCCAGTTTCATTGCTTATATTCATGTTTAAGTTTTCAATTCCTTCCAGTGTATATCCTTCGGGGATTTTAAATTTAATTTCTGTTTGATAAGCTCTTGGATTATAATTGATATTAAACTTTCTCTCAAGCTCCTTTTCAGGAATCTCAACCTGTGCTCCCAGAAGTTTTCCTGCTTCAAAAAAGTAATTGCTTCCTGCTTTTTTAAGAAGACCTTTGATGGTAAAGTCGTCATGGAAGACAAAAGGATTTTTTTCTGAACGTACTGTGCTGTCATCTACCAGGAGATAACCTCTTCCTTTGTAATCAATTTCGTACTTGCCGTATTTGACAAGCTCAAAGTCAGTCTTGATATCGTTTTGCAGCCGCTCTGAAACTTTTTCTATATATTTATTTTGCCTTTCATAATCCTTGGTTCCAAAGCTTATATAATAAGGATATAGAGTGCGCTGATATGTGCCATATTCTTCCATAGCTACATCAAAGTAATAAAGCATGAATTGCTGACTTTCTTTCTGTATTCCCGTCGCTTTCACCGTTCTTTTAATATTGAAGGTGCTGAAATCGGCATCTAGGTCAACTACAAGCGAAGTCTTCTCGGTGTTATTGGCGGGAGTTGCCGGCGTAATCTGAATTCTTTCCGCTTTATATAATTTGGTATCCTGATTTGGGATGATCTCATAGGCTGTGACTCCATAATATTTTTCAGGGATATCTCCAAAAGATGTATGAAAGGAAGGAGGGAAAAGGAATATGTTATTGTTTCCGTCGCGGATTTTTACAAGCCACATCAACTCCTCTTTTAGCACTACGTCATTGATGTCTGAAACATCAGCAGGAGGGGCGAGTACAATGGTGAAGTCAACTTTGTAGAATCTCAGCGCATTGAACATGGCTTTAACAAATAATATATCTTCCCCTGCCTGATAGTTATTGCCGGCTTCCAGTCCTTCCGGATTGAAATACCTGTAGTGTCTGTATAAAAAGTATGCCTGCCTCGCTATCATTTCAGGCGGTACCTCCTTAAGGCTATGGTCTTTTTTGTAAGTCTTCAATACATTGCCCAGATGGCTTCTGTACTTGCCTGTAAATCCGTTATCAAAAAATACCAGATCCTTAACCTTTGCAATTACTTCCGCATCACTTACAGATTTTTTTGGCACCCCGGTTTCCCCAATGAAGTGATCGGAGTTTTTAGCGTTTTTGATATACACTACCTGAAATTTGATAGTAGGAGTATTGCGGTATAAATAGCTCCAGCGTTCGTTCTCAGACTTATCTCTGTTGCTGTCTTCGAAATAAAAAATTTTTATTTCCTCAACCGGACTTGCTTTTTCCTGCAGATCAGGAGCGCCGTTCTGATTTTTAAAATTGATATTAAAGCCTTTTTCTACCTGGAATTCTATTTTCTGCTTTATAGTAGGATAGGTGTTGTTTATCGAAATAAGAATTTCGGGAAAGATGTATTCAAAAGTATTGGGAAGATTTCTTTTCGCCTCTGCATTATAGTAGTAATCTATGATGTCATTTACTTCAAGGCCAGGTATGGCTATTTTTTTGTATTCTCTTTTACTTCTGAAATTTGATTTGTAGAAATTAGGTATCTCTATTTCTTCTGACACAGAAACAGCAGCTTTAAGATCTACTTTGTTGAGTGTACCATCGGGCTTGATGATATTGATGCCAATGTTTTCCGTAGAAATAAAATAAAACTCGGCAAATTTATTAATGGAAGATTTGTCTAATAGCTTTATACGTTTCCTGATAATTTCCTTGTCAATGATTTTACCATTCTTTCTGTCAAAATTATAAATCAGTTTCTGACACAGGATTACCGCCGATTCGTTTTTCCATTTCTCGGGAATGTCGCTTATATTAAAATCAGGATCTTCTTTAGTAAAAATTTCATCAGGAGTGATGTCCTGTGCGTAAGTCTGATAAATAAAAATCAGTGATAATAAGGAAAGGATGATTTTTTTCATGTATGTGCTATTTAGATAATATAATCTGGTCTTCATAGGTTTTTTTTAGTTCGGCAATAGCCAGGTTCCACTCTTTAAATTTTTCTTTAGGGATAACGGCTTCATCAACGGAAATTTCTTTGGTATAAATAATTTTTCCACCTTCATTCTTATAGTGTACTTTCACGGTAAATTCAGGATGAACGATGGAGATATTTTCAGGGAGGTATTTTACAGTATATCCTTCAGGAATAACGAGCTCATATTTTTTTACCAGATAATATTTATAGGGGAATAGGTAATCTTTTTTTCTGGTGCTGTCAAAATCCATATTTTTAAACTCCTGATCATGATCAATAGATACATATTTTTCAGTTCCTATATCTGTCACTTTATAATTTAAAATGATATCATAATCAAAGTTTAATGCTCCTCTTCTTTCTTCAAGATTAGAAGATTTTAAATTGGCAATAGTAACGCTGTTATCATCTCCCCTTATAAAATCTTTTAATACCTCTTCTTTTTTATCAGTTTTGGTTTCGCTGTAGCTTCGCAGGATATTTAGCTTGCTTTCTCCATCGTACTTCTCCGATTTTTTTCCTGTAAGGCTTTCCTGCTGAATTGTAAAGGATGCAAATTCCTGAATTTTATTTTTATCCTTTCCTGATTCCGGTACTTTTTCCAAGAGATATTTGTCTCCATCTTCTATAATCACTTCTTTCCCCTGAATGCGGTAAGCATATTCTCCGAAAGGAATATAAGTTTCTGTAGGGTCAAGAAAATATTTCTGGCCATTAAGAATAAGGGTGCAGATCATGTGATTGTCTACCGCGATCGAAGGGATGCTGTTGTTATAAGCGATATGTCTTGTTCCTATCCATGTTAACCTGGCATCATATCCTGCTATAAGCAGCATTTGCTTTAATAAATTGGCCATGCCTTTGCAGTCTCCATATTTATCATTGTAAACTTTCTGGCATGAAGCGGGCCTGAATCCGGCAATGCCATCTTCAAAAGCTATGTAACGTATATTATTCTGCACCCAGTAAAACAAAGCTTCAATTTTTTCCTGGTCTTTTGTTTTACCTGTGATAAGTTTTTCTACCAGTGGCTTGAGCTGACTGGATTCATTATTAACACTCTTTACCAGTCCGGAATACCATTTATATTTATCGGCAGTATTATTAAATAAAGGATATTTTACTTCATTGCGTGTATAGGACTTGCAAAGAATCAATATATGCGGAAGCGTGTGTGAAATTCCGGGTGCGTGTGATTCTGTTTTATCCGCATCCAGCTCGTTGAGCGTAAAGGTGTATGTAGTAGCTTTGGTTTTAGGATCAACAGTTGAATTTTTCACCAGGCTATATCCGTTCATATTCATCTCTCTCAACTCTACTTCCATCCATGCCGGCACTTTAAAACTGATGGTCTTTTTTTGAATAGGATAGTAAGAGTGAAAATAGATAGATGTCAAATACTTTACGTCTGTGTAAACTTTTGTTAACTCATATCCTGATTTTGCACCTTCTCCTGAGAAAGGAAATACATAGCTGTATAATTTTGAATCGGAATAAAATATTCCGTTTTCCTCATAATTTTTTTTGCTGATAATAGGTTTTACAAAGCTTGTCTTTCCTTTACTGTCAAGTAGAGTAATATCTTTGATATAGGAATTGTCATCATAGATAATAGCATTGACATAGGAAGTGAAATTTTTCAGGCAGATGATTTCTTCCCTGATAGTTTGAGTTACTTTAAGCGGAATGGTATCCTTTTCATCTTTTGCAAGCTCGAAGCTGAATTCAACAAATGAACCTAGTCCGACATAGCTTTCATCTTTATAATCATTTTTCAAAGATTCCGCGAGTTTTTTATCTTCTTCAGGAATATAGCTCTGAGCAAAGCCGTCGTGAATACTAAATGCCAGTATCAGTAAAAAAATTGATTTTTTCATTAGGATGTATTTGATATATAGCGTATATACTAAATTACTTTTTTTCCATTATTTGTATATGATAAGGGGTTATTTATTGGGCAGGTAAAAGAGATAAATGTAAGTTTTATGATAATTTTACAGGTAAATCCAATTAAAAGTTACCAGAGCCTCCTCCTCCTCCGAACTTTCCATCACCGAATCCAAATTTCTCCTGCGGAGTTTTGCTGCCCATTCCTTCTGCTATTGCCAGGGCTTCAATATCTGTATTTAATATAGAGTCATGCTCATCTTCTTTTACAGAAGTAAATCCGGCTCTTTGCGTTTTTAAATAATTCATAAGCGCCCAGGCAAGTCCCACCATTATAATACCTGAAAGGGTAAGCGTAATTTCATGATGTCCTGTGCTGTAATAATATTTGAAAGTCAGTACTGCCAGCGCAAATATTATCAGTCCGCAGCGCAGCATCACTCTGTCCTTTACCTGGATGCTTCTGCCTATATACAAAAGCGGAATAAGCACGGTGTATATGTAAAATACAACCGCAAGAGGAATATCGCTTCCTTCGCTTACTTCAACGCCCATCAGTTGTATGCTGAGTTCTCTTACTACCAGGTAGTTTCCTGAAAAATAAAATGTGAACAGGCTCAGTATTTCGAGAATTAGAAGATTGTCTCTCCAGGCCAGCAATTCCTCCTTATTAAATAATTTTATCATCAGGTACAGGCCGGCAGAAATAATCATACCGGCAAAGGGTAATAATAATTTAATATCCCCTATAGGTTCCAGGAAAAGAAAAATGAGGAAAAACATTGCAAAGTATGCACATGCAGTCAGTAGCATATCTGCATAACGGATGGATGTAATTGCAAAAACAGGAAAAATGATCAAAGTAAAAGTTCTTGTCAGCTCTTCGCTTGACCTTCCCGAATCCAGCATCATAATCATTCCCATTGATAATTGAAGAAGCCCTGCATAAAGAAGCGCATCGTCAATTCCGGCTCTGTATCTTTTTTTGGTATGTATATAAATTTCCAGAGCGATAAAGCAAAAGATGCTATAGATCACCAGTCTTATTCCGATCTCTGATTCCGAATCTCCTCCCGGAACCATTAAGGTAATTAAGCCAAGTGTTGCAGAAACCAATATCAATGTAAATATCAAAAGTGCAATCCTGATAAATATGTTAGTGTGTTGCCCTTCTTTATAAGCATTACCGATGCTGGTATATGTTTCTTCGCTGATTAAATTTTTTTCTTTCCAGCTTTTTATCACAGGATGGATTTTAAATCCTTCCAGTAGATTTTTTGTATAGGCTATGATCATTTCCCCAGAAGTTTTTTATGGTTGGAAAAAAATAAAATGATTCCCGCGCAGGTTGCCATGAAATAAAATATCATCATGTACAAGCTGTTGTCTCCTCCGGCTTCATCTGCTATCTGGAATATGAGGTATGTCATTCCGATGTATCCATAGAGCGTGGCAATAAGTAAAAAATAAAAGGATTTCTGGCGTCTTGCATGGATTATGAATGCAGTGCAGAATGATACCAGGAAAAACACAAATAATAATTTCAGTGCTGTGTCTAACATGAATAGTCCTGCCAGGGTAGCAAAGAACAAAGCATGTGAGGCGAAGTTCAGATAAGTGAAAGTGAAATGCTTTTTAATATCTTCTTTTTCCAGCCAGAGTGCCAGCATTGATACCGACACTCCGAACCCTAATCCTGTCCATACCATGGTCATCTCAGAAAAATCCGTGGCTCCGCTGAGAAGTTCCTGGGGAGTTACGGCAAGACCCATCCAGCCTGCAAGACCTGTAATTGCCAGAGACAATACTCCTTTATGATCCATGCGATAGGCAAGGTAAAAGAATAAGATGGCCGGGATCAAAACTGCCAACCCGTAGCGTTCGCCGAAAATATTGTATTGGTATTGAAAATATCCTTCGAAGCTTAGGAAAAGAAGACAAGCGAGCAAAAGAACATAATCAAAGATGAGTCCGGGACTTTCCACAAACGTGTGCTGATATGGCTTTGCATTTTTAAAGCAGTAATAAAAACAAGCTGCACATGCCAGTCCTATGGCAGCAAGAATTGCCTGGTGACTGATAGAGTCAATGTTCTCATAAATAATTAATCCTACACCTGTGCTCAGCAAAAGCACTCCGAGATACAGAATGGTTTTTATTTCCCAGTGAAGCGAAAAAAGTTTATGAGCATGATAGTATTCTGTTTTTTTTGATTCTGGCTCCGGCAAAAGATTTTCTTTTCTGAGCTTAGATAAGATTATTTTTTCCATCTCCGGGATCAGTTAAAGTTTTTCTGATATTTATTTTTGAATTCTTCTTCGATCATTACCATATCTGCTTTTTCAGGATCGTTTTTTGTATCGAAGAAATATACATCCCATCCGCCCCCATCTTTATAACGGTCTATTATTTTGCTGGCGCCATCAGCTTTAAGGAATCTGATGTACCTCATTTCAGATTGATCAAAAGGAATTTTATTTTTCTCAAGAAAGCCCTGCGCTGTAGCATAATAATAGCTGGCATCATCGGCAATGGTTTCAAAATCCCCGCCATTGTCTTTTTGCATTCTTTCGATTGTTTGTGCATCGGGCTGAAGCAGGAGATAGCCTTTGATACTGAAAGTAAAAGTGTCGCCCTTTGCCTCTGAAAGTGTTTCTTTGGGGGCTTTAACAGTATCGGCTGTGGCTGTGACCTCTTCTTTTTTCGTCGTATCGGATACGGCTGTTGTTGCGGTGACTGAATCGGTTTTACTTTCTGCATCTGATTTCTTTTCGCAGGAAGCAGATACAAGCAGGATGGAAGCAATAAAAAAAAATCTGTTCATGTAGTTAAAATTTTAACTACAAGATACTTTAAAAATAAAAAATACCCAAAGCGGCTTTAAATGGCTTAGCTTAAGCTAGCTTCCTGTTTCTTCGTATGGGGCATCCACCGGTTTGGATTCAGGGGATCCTTTTTGCCTGAACCATATGGAAAGCACCACGATGCTAAGCACGGCAATGAATTCGCTCTGCCAGTTTTGAAAGCTTTCAAACCAGAATCTGGAACCGGTGATATATTCTCCAATACTTTCAGTTTTTTTTCCTTCCAGTTTTTGTTCGATGTTATTTTCTTCCAGACTTGAAAATGCATGGATCGTAAAGGATATCAGGAAAAGCAAAAAGAATGCAATGGTTAGAGAATATTTATAAAGTGACAACCAT
>JAIERY010000055.1 GCA_019746425.1 Cytophagaceae bacterium | reverse complement strand
TTTTAAAAGAAAAAGAAGCAAAAAGAAAACAACTACGATAGTAGTAATAGTGGTCTAAAGAAAGGGGAGTACAATAAGCGACTTTGGTTTCAGCAAAAGTATTTACGAGCCTATTGAGCTTATCATATCTGAATCCTTGTCCCATCAAAGGATCTACCGTTGAGGATGTTTGATCAAATCCTGTATAGGTTGTCCATGCAGAGATGTTGCCATTGTATAAATCTTTTCCTTTGTCTTTAATGTGTGATCCGCTTTGGGGTGTAATGCTTGCAGTAGCATGAAGATTCTTACCTGTGCGTTTATAATCTCCATTATAATAGTGTAAGGCCATTCCAAATACATCTTTGGTATATGCACCACCTACTGCATCTTGTCCAGGATCATTGGCGGCAATTGGATGGTTAATGGCCCTCTCTGGCGCAAGTTTAGCAAAGCGTAACTTGTGCCAAAAAAGATGCAAGTTTATTAACTTGCTTTTAAATAAAACCAGCTATGAGTACTAAGTATAAAATCAGAGATCAGGATAGATTATATTTTTGTAAGTTTTGCGACTGTAAATTGGATTGACGTATTCACAAGGAATATTTATAGAATAGTAGTTTCGAGTTTGAAATATTGTATTGAGAATAAAGGGTTGGAATTGTATGCATATTGTATAATGACCAATCATGTACATTTGATAATTGGTACAAATCAAAGCAGAATAGAAGACATAATCAGAGATTTGAAGAAGCATACTCAAAAGAGATTATAAAAGCGATAGAAGGGAATTTTCAGGAAAGCAGGCGGGAATGGATGTTGTGGATGTTTAAACGAGCTGGAAAAAGGAATAGTAATAACAGTACCAGTTTTGGCAGCAAGATAATCATCCGATAGAGTTATTTAATAATGAAATGATGGATCAGAAGCTGAATTATGTACATAATAATCCAGTGAAATCGGGATTTGTCGATGAAGCTGAGAAATATTTATATAGTAGTAAAAGGACTTATTGATCTTTGTTTTATTGAATAGACAAGTTGATAACTTGTAAAAAAGAGGCACAAGTTACGCTTCGCTAAACTTGCGCCAGACGGGGTTGACTTTGCAGAATTGCTCGTTACTGAATATCCTACAGGATCTGTGATTAACTGGCACCGCGATGCTCCGCCATTTGATCTCATTGCGGGTATCTCTCTTCTTTCCGATTGTAAATTTCGTCTGCGCCCGCATGATAAAAGCAAACAATGCAGAACTTCCATTATTTCCTTCCCTGTAAAGCGCCGCTCGCTTTACATAATGCAGGGGCCTGCAAGAACAGACTGGCAGCATAGCATTGCGCCGGTAAAAGAAACAAGATATTCTATTACATTAAGGACTTTGAAAAAATAATATACATTACTCTATCACCAGTTTACGCCTGTTTTCTTCCTTCTCATTTTTAACTCCCAGTATATAGGTGCCTGCAATTAAATTTTCACCTATCTCCACTTCAATTATACCATTTGCTGAATAAATATTTCCATAAACTTTCTCACCTAAAGCATTATAGATTGCTACGATGACATCACCATCATCTCCGCTGCAATGAATTGTAAAACGGCCAGCGCTTACAGGATTAGGAAAAACATTATCTATCTGAATAGAAGGAATAGCGGGTTTGATATCCTGAGTAACAGGCAACACTGATCCTACCATGAATATTACATCAAACCTTCTTCCAAAAGTAAGAGGGTTTGAATTCTGGATATCAAATGTATATACCGGATTCTGATCAAGGTTAATAATGTTGTGTATATAATTATCTACCAGTAGCAAATGATAATCTGCACCTAAGCTACTTCTGTCGGAAAAATCAAGTGTGTGAAATCCATTATACCCGGTAAGGTTCATCGGAATAGTGTCGGTTGTATTTGGAACAGGTCTTGCATCAATAGATAACTGTATGTTATTATCCATTACACTTGCAAGCAATACCTGTGAAACGCTTACTCCAGGAGTTGGCATCGATAACTTATAAGCATCATAATGATTGTCGAAACTATTCGTTGCATCTTGTTCAAATCTGAGATATAGAATATCTGTCTCACCTTTTTGTATATTTTTTAGCGAAACCGGAATATAATTGGGAGACTCACTTTGAGAAAAAGAAACCGTTCTTACAAATACCAGAACTAAGAGGATCAAAGCATGTAGTGATAGTTTCATAGGCGAAAAAGTTTTTTGTGAATCTTATTTCCGGTAAAGAAAGGAGTTGGCAGGAGCATTAGGGATGATGAACCCCAACAATGATAATGACATTTGTCAGTTTTTTATAAATTACTTGACTATCAGTTATTTGCATGTAAATAAATTCAATAAAATAAAGGCAGGAAACACACTATAATTAAGCGTGCGTTAAAATATTCTGTATATTTATCTAAGCATCACCAAACTCTCATGAAAAAATATTTCCTCTTATTTTTGTTATTTCTATTTAATATTATTTGCATTCATGCTCAGGAAGAGAAACTGATTTGGATCGACCGTTCGGGAAACACAATTGATCCTGCTGCAGATTATACGGATGAAGAATATGATGGCGTGATCATTTACAGGGAAAACAACAAGTATGGCTTTAAGAATCCTGTAGGACAAATAAAAGTAGAAGCCAGGTATGATCTTGCAAAAAATATCGGGAAAGGTTTTGCCGCATTTGCATACAGTCCAACCTCCGGAGACCCTATCTGTTATCTATTCAACCAAAATGGAAAGATGGTTCATGGAAGTCCTTTTAAAAAAATATTTTCAGTCAATGGCGCAACGGAAGATGAACCTTACTTTTATGATGGATTGCTCGCCATACAAAGTATCAGCATCGGCAAAGTCGGATGCATCGATACCAGCGGCCATTTAGTCGTACCTGAAATCTATGATTACATCAGAGATATTGGTGATCCCGTATTGTACATAGGAAAGAATGGAGTACAGGGACTGATGAATAAAAAGACAAAAGAAGAAATCTTAACCAAGTATGATCAGATCAAAGAGTTCAGCCAGGGACTTGCAGCAGTCTCCAAAAAAGGCAAATGGGGATATATTAATTATGAAGGAAAAGAAGTAATCGCTGCAAAATTTAACTCTGCAGGATATTTTTTTGATGACCATGCCTCAGTGATTACAGATGAAAAAGCAAATAAAATTATTAATCTGAAGGGAGAAATTATAGAAAATGCTGCTTATGTATGGTCTTTTCAGGTAATGCAGATCTATGAAAATGCAATGTTTGTGAAAAACGAAAAACAAATGAGCGCTTTGGCAGATCGATTCACCGGAAAATATCTTACCGGATTTAATTTTAAAAATGATCCCAGATTTGTTGATGATTACGCAGCCTGTGTGGATACGACTGATGCATGTTTTTTAATTAACAGAAAAGGTCAGGCTATAATAAAGGGATATGACGGTTTTGGGAACATGAATGAGGGGTTGATCTGCGCCTGGAAAAAAGAAACGGTGAAGGATGCATCGGGAAAAATTCTAACCTTGGAAAAAAGCGGCTATCTGGATGCACGCGGAAATATTATCATCCCATTCAATTTCGGAGGGATAGGGTGTTTCAGAAACGGACTTGCCCTGGTAATGAAGTTTGAAGATTATAAAAATTACATGATTGCTAAACAAAAAAAATAGTACGGCCTTACTGCGTTTTGACCAGTTTATATACTTCTCCGTCACGGGTATGAATAATATAAGTTCCTGCAGACAACTCCGCTCCTATTTCTTTTTGTTCACCCGGCTCCAGGGAAAAATCCATCAATAATTTCCCGCTCAGATCTGTTACCCTTACATCAATTGCCTGCTGGAAAAATATTTGCCCGTTATTCAAGGCAGTTATAGTCGCACTGCTATTAAATGGATTAGGCTGCACTGCAAGAAGTTTGTATGAAGTAAAGTTTACATTCATCACTTCACTGTATTCCATGCTTCCTTCTTCCTCTCCTTTTATTATGCGGTAATAATTAATTCCGGTCTCAGGATTATAATCTGTATAGACATATGCCGATGCGCCTGAAACAGGCACAGTACCTATAGTGATGAAACCTGAATTCAGGTCAGTAGATCTCTGTACGATATAAGAAGATTTGTCGGCGTCTTCCCTGGCAGACCAGTCTATGCTCACCGCATTATTGACTTGTCTGGCATTCATAGAAAGAAACTCCACAGCCAGCGCGCAGCTTAAAGTGATAGGAGTCCGCAGGCAAGGTGTGCCCGTCTTTATTGTCCATTGTACTGCCGCACCGCTTCCTCCTGATGTAGCAGGAATAATATTCACTATTCCTCCGTAAGAAGTAGCTGCAAATCCTGAATTCACATTAAACCATACACCTGCCGGAACATTAATTCTGTAAGCGCTCCCATCTGCTGTAATCGGCCAGTTGAGAAATACTTCCTGCCAGGTATTCAGGTTGCAAGGTACTGTTACGGTATTTCCTGTCGCTGCACCATTTTTACTGAGCGATAAGGTAAAGTTAGTTGCACAGGCAGCTATAGTTCGCACCCATACAGAAACTAAAATAAAATTCTGCTGCGCAGTAAAATTTACTTCACCGTAAGTAGGACCGCCGGCATTATTTCCTGTCGCAGTGCTTTGATTGACATGTGCAGTGGCAGAAGTATAGTTTTCTACATAAACTGTCGCAGGTAACTGAGCTGCGGTAAAAGTTATCGATGGAGATTGTCCGTTAGCAATCTGCGCCCCCCCGGTAGAGGCACTCCACCATGCATAATTATTTCCCGTAGCAGAAGTCGATGTTAAATTAAATGTTTTGGAAGTGCTGCAGTCTCCTGTAAAAGATACAAAGCTCGGAGTAGTCATAAATGATCTCACCGAAGCATCGTTGGAAGTTACCGTACCGCAGCCCGGCACTGAAGGATTGCTTACCCTTACTCCATAAACATTCGTACCTGTAACATTGGTCGTGAGCGATTGCACATCTCCAGGATCTGGCACACTGGCAGGACGCTTATACCATTGATACACCACATTGGATGCACCCGTTAGACTTGCAGTGAGCGTGGCATTCGGCGAAGTACAGATATCAGCATTGGCAAGCGTTACCGGAGGCATCGTATTCGTTACCACTATGGTAGAAGATGCCGTGCATGAACCAGGGAACGCGCCGTTCTTCACGCAGACTGTATAAGTGCCGGCTTGATTTATAGTTTGTGTCGGCGTATTGGTAGCCCCGTTCACTAAGGTAGTAGCGGTAGGGGTTACTTCATACCACCAGTATTGTGTACCACCGGTAGTGGAGGCATTGGAGTTAAGTGTCAACGTTCCATTGGTAAGACACATGGATTGATCAGGGCCAAGATCAGGAATATAGGCAGCGGGCAATGACTGAAGGTTCACACAACTGTTGATGAAAGAAATATCATCTATGACAAGATCATTTGCGAAAGTAAGATTGGCCTGCTCCACTTCGATCAGAAGCATCACACGTGTATTGGTGGTAGAGGCCCATGATCCGTTGAATTGTTGCCAGTTCATCTGCCCTGTAGGAGTAGCAGTACCGACAACGGTCCGCGGTCCGACGATAGCGCCGGTTGCAGGATTAAGCGGTATCACTACAAATCGTAAAGTAGGATTTGTATAAGCAGCTGTGCCTGCATCGCGGTTGTAATTGGCAAACCATGCAGAAAAATAATAAGTTTCATTGGCGACGATTGTCACATCCTGTCTCCATGCACACGGCAATCCTGCGGCATCGTACTTTGCTCCAGTATAACCTTCAAAGTCTGCGACCAATGCAAATCCGTTTCCTGCCATAGCAGGAGTATGATCACGGTAGCCTGATGCAATATTGATATAATCAGTACCGATATATGCCTGGCGGGGAGAAGCCGTGCAAGGCATACCCGGTTCGGCTTTGGCAACACCATACATATTCGCCACAGAAAAATTACACATACTCGGAGGAGTAAAAGTAGGAGCGCTCACAAGGTCTGATTGAAAATCGAAAGGTCCGCCTGCTGTAAAAACATGTCCTGCTCCCGATTTGGTAAGATAGCCCGCTTCAAAATCTCCGTTCCGTACGGCTTCCACTACAGGTGCATTCGTGCATTGCGCCCAGCCGATAGCCGGACAAAAAGCAAACAACATGAATAAGAATGTACTGCAAGCTGTGTAATAATTTGTCTTCATATTTCTTCTGTTTTTTATTCATTTCACTTATGCCCGCCCTGCATAAAGAATTGTGAAATGCATTTGATACATATTTCCTGATTTTGCATTAATCAAGTATAAAATAGAAGACTTTCACTAAATGTGAGTGAATGTGGATAGAAATAGAGGGAATTTGGATAGTCAGGAGCAGTAGTTGTTGTCCAAAATTCACTCGATAATACCAGATATAAGTACTGAATTACCTTAAAAAAAGGCAAGCCGGAAGGGTTCCGTACCAGATGAATACCTGATACAAAATTATAAAGGAAAGGACAATTGACAGACTATTAAAGTTTATATCCCAAACCTAATTTAAATCCCAGGTTATTCATCTTCGGGAAAAGTATACCATAGGAGTATGTACCAACTTTATTTTGTGCAGGGTCTGCTGCCTGATTTTTTTCAGTGCCGGATAACAAAAAGGTTAACGGGCAACTCAGATCCACATATATTCTCCAGGCAGGATTAATTTGAAATCCGGGAATTATTGCGTTGCTATAGCTCAGATCCTGCCAGGAATAATTTTCCTCAGGCGCCTGATTATTCTTAAAAAGATAATCACTGTAATCCAAGTCAGCAGAAATCCCGGCATAAGGAGCTATTACTACATCTGATTTATGTCTGAAGAAATATTTAAATGTATACCGTGCACGCAAACGGTAATACTTGCCTGTGCCACCCGCAACAAATGAATATTTAGAAGTACTCAATGGATTGAGGTCAATTTCATGCATGCTAAAATTTCTCTTATTCAGAAACGTAAGTACCGGAGTAAAATTTTCAAATGAATATACGGCCTTACCGGCAGTGTTAATATTCAAATCACTATTTATCCTTATAGTCTTAATAAATTTTTCCTTACTGTATTCATGAAATTCTATTGATTGTAAATTTATTCCGAGACCAAGTCTGGCAATCATGTAATCTTTTTTGAAAAAAGAAAAGGCATCGGAATAACTATAGTGATCTTTACCGTTTGTCTGCGTTGGATTTATATATTTATTATAAAAATAAGAAAAACGCATAAGGGTAATAGGCACATTAAAATCCAGATGTATCCTGTCACTAAGATTGTACTGCACACCAGGAACTATTGCAGCCTGCACAGCCATGTATAAATGCGTAACTTTTATATCTATCTTGGATGAATAAATATAGCTGCTTTGCTTATCTCGGGTAAATCCATACAGCGCCGATACACCAAGATAAGGAGCTAGCAATTTATGCTGTTTTATAAAAAAATAATTAAACTGATATCTCAATGTTGATTGCTGATAGCTACCCGATTTCAAAGAAATGCTGTCATCATCCGAATAAAAATTTCTGAATCGAACATCACTTAATTCTATTTCATGACTGTTGAAGTTCTTTCTGCTTTTAAAAACTATGCTAAACCCTTATAATACTCCCCTAAAATTGAACCACTAGTTAAGGATTAATTGTATAACTTTAAACTAGTGAAAAATGAGAAAG
>JAIERY010000247.1 GCA_019746425.1 Cytophagaceae bacterium | reverse complement strand
AAGATGCTAATGGTACCCCTGTAAAATTCAAAGCCAAACAGGTAGCGTTATTTCCTATACTTCCTTCTATAACCTATAACTTTAAATTCTGAGAATGAAGCAATTTATTTTCTTAGCGCCAGTCATTATTTTATTTTCCTGTAATATGGAAAAAGAAATAGATCTTAAACTTCCTGAATATGAAAGTAAAATTGTGGTGGAATGCTATTTAAATCCCGGATCCGATTTCAGGCTTGCATTGTTTGAAAGCGTGAGCTACTTTGATGCGCCTCAGCTTCCAACAGTTGATAGCGCTTTAGTCATAATAAGATACAATGGAAATACAGACACGCTTGACTATATTGGCTTATCTTTTGCGGGAAAATATTTTAACTATAGATCCAGCACAATAGTGCCTGCTGATTACACCTCACAATTTACTTTGGAAATAATTGATAAGAGGGGAAGACGTCTTACTGCCTCTACTACCATTCCTATACTTGTACCTATTGATACTGTAACTATTGAAACCAATACAGACAGTTTATCTTTTCCGTTGACAAGATTTACGGATAATTCTTCCACAGCCGACCTGTACAGGTACCAGGTAGAGGAAAATAATTTTGGAAGAGAAGTAACCGATTTTCAGTTTGATGACAAGTTGTTTGAGACTTCCCAGGTAGCGATAGGTTCTAATTATAGCTTAAAAAAGAATGACCAGGTAACAGTAAGTCTTTTTCATTTAACAAGAGAGCATTTTGAATTTCTGGAGTCAGTCGCTGCTGCGGTAGATGCCAATGGAAATCCATTCGGGCAGCCGGCAGTTATTAAATCAAATATTAATGGCGGGCTTGGAATTTTTACAGGGGTGGCAGTTGATCAGAAAACATTTCTGATTCCTTAATTACCATCCGCTGGCAAGGACGTCTGCAAGATGCATTACTTTAAGAGGAAGATTTTTATGTTTAATATAACCTTCCAGCTGCATCAGACAGGAAGAATCCGTCGATACAATTATATCAGCGCCTGAAGCCAGTGCATTCTCTACCTTCTGCTCTGCCATACCTGTGGAGATAGGCTCAAATTTTACCGCAAAAGTACCTCCAAAACCGCAGCATACATCTGTATCTTTCATTTCCAGCAACTCAATACCTTTTACATTCTTCAATAATTTACGAGGACCTTCTTTAATATGACACTCTCTTAACCCACTGCAGGAATCATGATAAGTAACTTTTGCTTTCAAATTAGCTCCTTCTATTCTGTCTATTTTCAGTACGTTGATCAGGAACTCAGAAAATTCGAAAATATTTTTTTGTATTCTTTTATAATCAAGATAGTGAGCGCTTCCGTCAAATAATTGATTATAGCTGTTTCTCACCATACCGGTGCAGGAAGCAGAAGGAGAAACAACATAACGATTTGTTTCAGGAAAGTCTTTCAGAAATTTAACCGCTACATCCTTTGCTTCATCAAAAAATCCGGCATTAAATGCAGGCTGGCCGCAGCAGGTCTGATTAGGATTATAATTAACAGTGCAGCCCAGCCTCTCCAGCACTTTCACCATATTCATGGCAGTATCTGGATATACCTGATCCACAAAACACGGAATAAAAATATCTACTGTTAAATTCTTTTTCATTTTATCACATAGGAAATATCTGTCCCGCTATCATGAGCGCTTCTTTAAATTCCTCGTCATTAATGGACAAATTTACATTATTATTTTTAAAATAACTTATCAGGTTTTCAGTGGCAATATTTCCTACCAGATCATCTTTAGCCATCGGACAGCCTCCAAAACCTTTTATTGCACCGTCAAATCTTTTACAACCAGCCCGGTATGCGGCATTAATCTTTTCAATGCTTTTTTCAGGTAATGAATGAAGATGAGCCCCAAACTCTATATGCGGAAATTTAGGAACAAGTGTACTAAAGAGATAATGAATATTTTCTTTATCCGACACTCCTATCGTATCAGACAAGGATATTATTCTTACTCCCATTTTATTCAATCTTTCCACAAACCCTACAAGGTATTCCTTATCATAAGGATCTCCGTATGGATTGCCAAAGCCCATAGACAAATATACCACCTGTTCTTTTCCATTTCTGGTGCACAGATTCTGGATCTCATCTACTACCTGGAATGCTTCTTCAATTGTTTTATTGGTATTTTTTTTCTGAAATGTCTCAGAAACAGATAAAGGAAAACCAAGAAAAGATATTTCAGGAAATTTTACCGCGTCTTCCGCTCCTCTTACATTGGCAATGATAGCAAGCAACTTACTTTTGCTGCTGCTCAAATCCAACCCTGCTAAAACCTCTGCAGTATCTTTCATCTGGGGAACAGCTGTATGGGAAACAAAACTGCCAAAATCAATCGTATTAAAACCAACTTTCAACAGACTATTAATATACCTTATTTTTTCTTTTGCAGGAATAATCTCTTTAAGACCCTGCATGGCATCGCGGGGACATTCAATAAGCTTTATATTACCTGCAACTGACATTTAAAAATCCCTTATAATTTATATTTAGTAATTCTCAATGCTTAATTCTAAATTTTAAATTAATTAAGAATTGAGAATTTAAAATTTAGAATTTAAAACACTGCACTGGCAATCTGCTTTACCGCCTGGGATTTTCCCATAGAGTAATAATGCAGCACCGGCACACCGAATTTAACAAGCTCTTTTGACTGTTTAATTGTCCATTCAATTCCAACCTGTTTTACCTGATCGCTGCTCTTGCATTTCTCTACCGCATCGGATAATTCTTCAGGAATATCTATATGGAAAATACTTGGCAAAACTGTGATCTGCTTCTCCGTAGTGATTGGCTTTAAACCAGGTATAATTGGAATAGTAATGCCTTCATCCTTGCAACGATTTACAAAATCAAAAAACTTCTGGTTGTCAAAAAACATTTGAGTTACCACATAATCTGCTCCTAGCTCCTGTTTGAGTTTAAGATATTTTAAATCTGTTTTTAAATTAGGCGCTTCATAATGCTTTTCAGGATAACCGGCAACTCCGATACAGAAGTCAGTACGGACAGGATTCTGTAATTCTTCATCAATATATATTCCGTTATTTAAATCCTTTATTTGTCCGATTAACTCAGAAGCATATTTATGTCCATCCGGATCAGGTACAAAGGTGCCTTCCGATTTGATATGATCGCCTCTAAGGGCCAGCACATTATCTATTCCTAAAAAGTTAAGATCGATTAAAGCATTCTCAGTTTCTTCTTTAGAAAAACCTCCGCAAATGATATGCGGAACAGCATCCACTTTATATTTATTAATGATTGCTGCGCAGATACCTACAGTACCAGGTCTTTTCCTGGTTGTCTTTTTTTCAAGGAGACCATTGCCTCTATCTTTGTAAATATATTCTTCGCGATGATAGGTTACATCAATAAAAGCAGGTTTGAAATCCATCAAAGGATCAATGGCATCAAAAATTGAATTGATATCCTGCCCTTTGAGAGGAGGCAAAATCTCGAATGAGAAAAGTGTTTGATTTGCGTGTTTAATGTGGTCAGTTATTTTCATATTCTGTTCTTACTAGACTTGTTATTTATACTGATTTATTATTCTGTATCTGAATAAATTCCGAACGGCATTGAACGATTTTTTTCCGGAAAGAATTATATAGTTAGGTTTATGTTGTTGAAAATTAAATAGAGATTGAAATTAAAAACTCATGTAATGTTTTCTTGGGATTCCTCGCAGGTGCATGTGCAGGAGCCGTAGCAGGTGTGCTGTTAGCGCCAGATAAAGGAAAAAACACAAGAACGAACTTAGCGAATAAGACATCACAATTAACAGATAGCGTAGGAAGTTCTCTTCAAAAAGGATTCACTTCATTAAAAGATTCCGCTTTTTCTCTTATCAATAAATATGAGGAAGAGGAAAAAATGAATGAACCAACAGGGAGCAACCCACAAAATTTCAATAAAAATTTTAACTAATAATTAATAAAGCCCTGACAAGGCTTGAAAAGAGAGCAGTCCTACCGACTGCTCTCTTTTTTATACATCGTAATTTAAATTCGGACTCAACCATTTTTCTGCTTCTGCAATACTCATTCCTTTCCTTGAAGCATAATTTTCCAACTGATCTTTCCCGATTTTTCCCAGACCGAAATACTTCGATTCCGGATGAGAGAAATACATACCGCTTACAGAAGAGGCAGGATACATAGCGTTACTTTCTGTCAATATAATTCCTGTCTTCTCCTTTGCATTTAATAACCTGAATAATGGAGGCTTCTCCGTATGATCCGGACATGCAGGATATCCCGGCGCCGGTCTTATTCCCTGGTAAGCTTCTTTTATCAATTCTTCATTATTCAGATTTTCTTCTTTGGCATATCCCCAGAATTCACGTCTCACTCTTGCGTGCATTAATTCTGCAAATGCTTCAGCCAGTCTGTCAGCAACTGCTTTGATCATAATGGAATTATAATCATCATGATCCTTTTCATATCTCGCAACGATCGGCTCTATACCAATACCGGCAGTCACTGCAAAAAACCCTATATAGTCTGCTATGCCTGTTTCTTTAGGCGCAATAAAATCAGAAAGAGAAATATTAGGAATTCCCTGGCCTTTCTTTCCCTGCTGTCTTAAGAATTCAAACTTCTGAATTACTTCTTTTCTTGAATCGTCCTTGTAAACTTCTACCGTATCAGCGTTTACCGCATTTGCAGGATACAGACCAATAGCAGCATTGGCACTCAGCCATTTTTCCTTTACCACCAGATCCAGCATGGCATTGGCATCGTCATAAAGTTTTTTAGCTTCTTTGCCTACTGTCTTATCTTCTAAAATATTGGGAAACTTTCCTTTCAGCATCCAGGTCTGGAAAAACGGAGTCCAGTCGATATATTTTCTTATTTCCTCTAAAGGATAGTCTGTAAAATATTTATTTCCCGTGAAAATGGGCTTCGTTACTTGGGTACGCTCCCAGTTTATTTTAATTTTATTTGCTTTAGCTTCTTCATAAGGAATATAAGATTTGTCTTCCCTCCTGCTTGCATGAGCTTCTCTCATCTGAACATATTCCTCCTTTACTCCCTGGAAAAATTTCTCACTGAGGTCTTTGCTTAATAAATTACTGGCGACAGGCACGCTCTTGGAAGCATCCAGTACATGCACTACCGCCCCGCTGTAGTTCGGATCAATTTTAACGGCTGTATGAATTCTTGAAGTGGTAGCGCCGCCAATGAGTAAAGGAAGTTTCATCCCTTCTCTTTCCATTTCTTTAGCCACATGTACCATTTCATCCAGCGACGGTGTGATCAAGCCACTTAGTCCTATGATATCTACCTTTTCTCTTTTAGCTGCTTCCAGTATCTTCTCTGCAGGAACCATCACCCCAAGATCAATGATCTCATAGTTGTTACATGCAAGCACTACACCTACAATATTTTTTCCTATGTCATGCACATCGCCTTTTACAGTTGCCAGCAGAATTTTCCCTGCATTGTGTGCGCCGCCGGTTTTAGCTTTCTCTGCTTCAAGGTAAGGAAGCAGATAAGCTACCGCTTTCTTCATCACCCTGGCGCTTTTCACCACCTGAGGCAAAAACATTTTCCCGGAACCGAACAAATCTCCTACCACATTCATTCCGTCCATTAAAGGACCTTCTATCACCAATAAAGGTCTTTGGTATTTTTGCCTTGCCTCTTCCGTATCCTGATCAATGTAATCTATGACACCTTTTACCAGTGCATGTGTTAATCGCTCCTCTACTGTTCCCTTTCTCCACTCCTCATCTTTTACTTTTTCTTTTCCTTTTCCTTTAACTGCCTCGGCAAATTCAAGCAATCTTTCTGTGGCATCGTCTCTGCGATTCAGCAATACATCTTCTACCCTTTCGAGTAGATCTTTAGGAATATCATCATACACTTCCAGCATGGCAGGATTTACAATACCCATATCCATTCCTTCTTTAATGGCATGATACAGGAATGCAGAATGCATTGCTTCTCTTACAAAATTATTTCCCCTGAAAGAGAAAGATACATTACTCACTCCTCCGCTCACATGCGCACCAGGAAGATTTGTTCTGATCCATTTGGTAGCTCTGAAAAAATCCACCGCATTGTTTCTGTGTTCTTCGATCCCTGTTCCGACAGGGAAAATATTCGGATCGAAAATAATATCCTGAGGAGGGAACTTCACTTTATCTACCAGTATCCTGTATGATCTTTCACAAATCTCGATTCTCCTCTCATAAGTATCCGCCTGGCCTTTTTCATCAAAAGCCATTACGATTACTGCCGCTCCATACCGTTTTACTTTCTTTGCATGCTCGATGAATTCTTTTTCGCCAGCTTTCAAGCTGATAGAGTTCACCACACATTTTCCCTGCACACATTTCAAGCCTGCTTCAATGATCTCCCACTTCGATGAATCTATCATAATAGGTACACGGCAGATCTCCGGCTCGGAAGCAACCAGATTTAAAAACTTCACCATTGCTTCCACGCCATCCAGCATCCCCTCATCCATATTGATATCAATGATCTGCGCGCCGCCTCTTACCTGATCCAGAGCAACAGTCAGAGCTTCTTCGTAGTTCCCCTCCTTGATCAGCTTTAAAAATTTTGCCGAACCGGTTACGTTCGTTCTTTCCCCCACATTCACAAAATTAGTTTCAGGGGTTACTATCAACGGTTCTAGGCCGCTGAGTTTTAGAGGAGGGAGATTAATATTTTGTTTATGACTCATTTTAATATCTTATTGAAGTTAGAGGTTGGAAGTTAGAAATTCGATTTAGCTAATTTTTGATCTCGTCTTCCAATTTTGATGTAACTTGTTTAACATCTTACCAATAACATTTAATTTTTCTTCTATATCATTATATTCAGCTTCATTTATATATTGACAATCCTTAGCAAACTCAAGCCAGTTAATAGTTTCAGCACATGATCCTAAAGAGCTAACTAAGTGTTGTTTGAAAACATTTTCATAAGATCTCTTTGCCCATCCTTCTGTAATATTTGCACTTATTGATCTTGAAGATCTAATAATCTGAGAAGTAAGTGAATAAGTTTCTTCTTTGGGAAATTTTTTACTTAAAAAGAAGATATCCATGGCAATTTTATAAGACAATTTAAAGACTTCTAAATCTTTATATGAACGTATCTTTTTATCTCTAACTTCCAACATCTAGCATCTCAGTTAACCGCTATTTCCAGTTTTCTCGGTTTATATCTGGCAGCCAGCTCCGCTATTGCCTTAATATGCGGAGGGGTTGTTCCGCAGCAGCCGCCGATAATATTAATAAGATTTTCTTTTAAGAATACTTCTATCTGCGCTGCCATTTGTTCGGGTGTTTCATCGTACTCACCGAATTCATTAGGCAAACCTGCATTGGGATGCGCACTCACAAAAAAATCAGATTTGTTGGCAAGTACCTGCAAGTATGGCCTTAACTCTTTTGCACCCAGGGCACAATTCAAGCCTATACTCAGCAAAGGTGCATGAGCCACTGAAATTAAAAATGCCTCCGTGGTTTGGCCTGTTAAAGTTCTTCCGCTGGCATCTGTGATAGTTCCTGATACCATGATCGGCAAAGATTTTCCTCTTTCTTCAAAAAGTTCTTCGATGGCAAAAAGCGCAGCCTTGGCATTAAGGGTATCTGTGATGGTT
>JAIERY010000297.1 GCA_019746425.1 Cytophagaceae bacterium | reverse complement strand
TTGCACCTACTGCAAGCAATACCACATGGGTGACAACTACAGTGCAAATAAATCTTGCAGCAGGAACAAATACAATAAAGTTTGTATCTACTTCTGCGCAGGGTAGTCCTTATATGGATGAGCTCATATATGGATCAGGAACAGTTTCCGCGGCAACTTGCACTGCAGCAAAGATGTCGGCTGTTTCACCAGGCAGCACATTACAATTCAGCATAGCTCCTAATCCATCGACAGAAACATTTACACTTGTCGTTGAAGAGAGTGTAGAATCGTTTGCAATAGTAAATGATCAGGGAATCGTGGTACATACGGGAAAGAGTATGACAGAAGGAGAAAGTATCATTATCGGAGAACGCTTAGCTGCCGGTTTATACATAGTGATTATCCAATATAGTAATGGAAGAACCGAAAGCAGAAGAATTCAGAAACTGGAATAACAATAAACAACAATCCCTGTTAGTAAAAAGAGCACCTATGCGGTGCTCTTTTTATTTCCTATCTTACCGGAGATGTTACCTTATAGAACTGAATAGTATATTTGGAAAATCAGTGCGGAAAATTGTGGTAGAATAAATTCTGATTTTACTAAGGCGGCTTATTTTCTTTCCTGAAATAAAAATAACCTGCATGTGAGCGTGCAGGTTATTGCTACTATTCTCCTTTTATTACTAAAATTACATAGTAGTACTTCCGTTGGTAGTACCTGAAGTAGTTCCGGATGTGCTGCCGGTAGTTGACCCGGAAGTAGTTCCATTAGTGGTACCCGTGGTAGTGTTGCTTGTAGTTCTTGTAGTTGAACCTGATGTCGTGCGGGTAGTGGTATTACTGGTAGTGCCACTGGTAGTACCTGAAGTACTGTAAGTAGTGGAGCCGCTTGTGGTACCTGAAGTAGAATATGTGGTTGATCCGGAGGTCATGCTGCCATTGGTTGTTCCTGAAGTGCTGTAAGTTGTAGAGCCCGATGTCGTCCCGTTTGTAGTACCATTCGTTGTTCCAGATGTAGAATATGTAGTTGACCCGGAGGTCATGCTGCCATTGGTAGTTCCTGAAGTGCTGTAAGTTGTAGAACCTGACGTAGTCATATCATTATTAGTGGTACTGCTGGTAGTCGAATTCTGGTCAAGGCTCGAAGAAGTAGTTCCGGACCCCTGATTATTTCTGTTGCACGATGTGATAGCGCCTGCACTGATTATTGCTGCTGCCGATACAAGAATTAGTCCTTTTGATATAATACTTTTAGTTGATATATTTTTCATTTTGTTTACTGTTTAGTTTCAGATAGATTAACAGCAACTTATCCAATAGGTTTAAAATATTAACACGTATTTATTTCTTTTTAAATACTGATTTTAATAACACTCACACAAAATCTCTTTCCGAGGGCCATCAACTTTATAGTCAGGGAGAGAAGTTTCTTTCATGTATATGATCTGAAGATTCTTGATTTTAATTTCTTCTTCCCTATTCCATTTATTAAACAGGTAGGAACAATAATATGGCCTGAACTCATTGTTGCTTATCAGTAATATATTTTCAGAAAATTTCCTCCACCTGTCCTGTGTAAAGGGAGCAGTCACTGCTGCGAGTTTAGCATAAGTGACCTTATTGCCTTTCTGCAGCAAATCTATCGTGGTTCCAGCCTCTGTTGTAGCGGAGAAAACAAACCAGCCATCATCTTTAAAAACTGCAGGAGAAAACATGCCCCAATGCTGGTCTATGCGCAGAATATTGCCTGGCAAGGATGTGTAATTATTGAGAGCAAACATTCCGACAGTAGCAATATTCCAGTAAAGCACATAAACAGCAAAAAGCACGACAACACTTCTAAACAGAAATGTCTCTCTGAAATTAAAATTCACTTTACTTTTCAGGTAATTATTAATAAAACCTATGTTATAAGATTTTAAATCAAGAGCCTTGAAGCGTTTTAAAAAATTTACAATTTCTTCACTGATACTTCCGGGAAAAAATCCTATCATGGAAACTATTCCTATCAGGGGGAAAAGGCCAACGTTTAAACACAGGAAAATACCGCTATGAAGAAGTGTTATCATAATAATAAAGACAGATCTGAAGCGGGAAATATAAAAAGGTATAATAAGCAGAAAGGGCGCCAGCAATTCAACATAATATACTATAAAAGTAATAGCCTTTAATAAAGCAGGATATGAGTAAATAATTTTTCCGGCGGGCAATACAATCTGGTCAAGACTCAAAGCGTAATATAAAGCGCTGTACTCCGATGTCCATTCCGGAGAGGATTTGAATAGAGCAGAAAAGAAATACACGTAGCCTACCTGCAGCATATAACAAAAACCCGCGACAGAGTAATAGTCAGTTTCTTTCTGCATTTCATTTATTTTTTCAGAGTCAATAGAATAATAATAGTTCCATGGAAGAAAAATTCCCCAGAATAAAATAAGTCTTAATAAATCATCTCCGCCCTGGTGTATTAATGGGTTTCTGTTGTGAAGAGATATTAAAAATATCCAGCAAAGTATAGTGAATAATTTAGTTCTGAAACCTGCCAGAAGGCAAAGGATACAATATGCATTGAGTAAGAACAAGATCAGCTGCATAAAAAAAGATCCAGAAATAGTATATAGGGAAAAATAATGCTCATTCCATGCAAGTCTGAAAAGTCCATCAAGAGGAAGCACGCCTGTATTAGTATAATGTGCTTCAAGGTTATACATCCTGATAAACAAATCGATCAGCAAGGTAATCGCCACTCCTATTCTCATCAGAGAAAGAGAGCGTAAATCAAAAACAAAAATTTCCAGGATCTTATTTTTTCTATGCATAGCGTTCCACGATCAATAACAATGTGTAACAACCCTAAAGCATATATCTTGTTTTACTATGTATTATAACATATAAACATTAAGTGTTTATTCGCAAAAAAATCAGTATTTGTTTATATGTCTTAATTATAACCAATCCATGCGCAGGTAGTTGTATGCAGGTATTATGTGAAACTTAAAAGCAAAAACTATGACCAGAAATTTTATTTATACTTTGTGCATCGCGGGATCTTTATGTCTTTTTTCATGCGGTGAAGAAAATAAGCCAGGAACTACGGGACAAACTACTTCAGGAGATTATACTACTACAACATCGGGTTCTACTACAATGGGCACTACTTCCGGAAATGCCGATACCAGCATGACCACTTCCGGAAACATGAGCACCAGCGGGAGTACTACCGGTACAACGAGCGGTTCCACGACAGCAGGCACCAGCGGCACTACATCCGGTTCTACTACTAATACAACAAGCGGCACCACTTCTAAAAATAATTCAAAGAATAAAAAGAATCCTGCCAACGGAACAACCAGTGGCAATACGACCACTTCAAGTACCGGAAACGGAAGTACAACCAGCTATTAAACAGGTAAGGGCTCTTTAAAAGGAGCCTTTATTTTTGAACGGCTTTTTTTAGTCTGTTGTTACTTTAGAAAGCTTTATATATGAAAAAAGATAATGGTCAGGTTTCCAAAGGACCGGGATCCGGAATGGGGATGGGAAACAGAAATAAGAATAAGAAAAAGAATAAGGAAGCCAGCTTTCCCGGAGGCGCTTAAAATGCAGCGGGACAAAGCGGAGAAAAGAAAAAAGACAATAAAGCAACTATTGGCGCCGGACCTGTTTCGACAGGCTCAATAGCTAAAAGTGACGACTTATACACTTAGTGTTATAAAGAATTCTTAATAAGGAATAATCACTCTAGACATATTCCGCCCAGCATACTTATCTCAATAAAACATCCTTCTTTTAAGAAATCCAAATCTTCGTTTACTGAAACGTCCTGTTCAGGAACTTTTTTCATGTTATAACTATTAAAAAAATAGCGGATCAATGCTATAAGATGAAAAAAATCTTTCTGGTAACAATCTTTTTAATAACTAATTTTATTTTAATCAGCTTCTCGAAAAGAAACATTCATGTTTCGGGGCGCTATGTGCCCGAACTGGCAGCAGTGGATGAGGAAGTAATTGCTTTTATGAAAAGATGGAAAATTCCCGGAGGAGCAGTAGCGCTGGTAAAAGACGGAAAAATTGTTTACTCCAGAGGATTTGGGAAAGCCGATGAAAATGTATATACCCAAGCTGATCATTTGTTCCGTATTGCGAGTTTATCCAAGCCAATCACTTCTGCCGCAATTATGAAGCTGGTGGAAGAAGGAAAAATTTCTACCGATTCGAAAGTATTCGGTGAACAAGGAATACTTGCGGGTAAATATGGAAAAATAAAAGATCCGCGGATTACAAAGATTACTGTAAGGGACTTGCTGCAACATACTGCCGGCTGGGACAGAGATGGTGGAGCATGCGGTGATCCTATGTTTGATTGTAAGAATATTTCCCAATGCATGAATATATCGACGCTTCCGGATCCGGAAACCATCATCAGGTATATGATGCGGAAAGATCTGGATTTTGAACCGGGCAGCAATTACGCCTATTCAAATTTCGGATATACAGTATTGGGCAGAATCATTGAAAAAATTTCCGGAATGAAATATGAAGAATATGTAAAACAATGTATTCTTAAACCCGCAGGCATTACTTCCATGCAGCTTGCAGGCAATTTGTACTGCGACAGGAAAGACAATGAAGTAATGTACTATGATTTAAATGGCAAACAACTGGTCTCTTCCGTCTGCGAGCCTGGCAAAAAAGCGCCTCATCCATATGGAGGCTTTAATATTGAAGCCATGGATGCGCATGGCGGATGGATTGCCTCTGCTGCAGATCTTGCAAAATTTATTTCTTCCATAGAAGGCAGCCAAACTGCTAAGAGAATTCTAAATAAAGGTTCTGTAAAAAATATGCTGTTACCTTCCGAAGCAAATCCCAATTACGCGATGGGATGGTTTGTAAACCCGAGAGGAAGCTATTGGCATACAGGATGCCTGGTGGGATCTTCTGCCATGATGGCCCATATCAATAATGGAATATCATGGGTGATACTTTTTAATGCATATCCTGATTCTGATAACTATTTTAAAGAACTGGACCGTCTGATGTGGAACGCTCTGGCCAAAGTACATTCCTGGCCAGAATAGTTCGCTTCCTTCCTGCTTCCAATTGATTTTTGGAATTTGTTTTTATGTAATTTGGGATTTTAAAATCCGTAATGAATAAATTAATCCTGTCACTTTTTTTAATTGTTCTGGCAGACCTTTCGAATAGACAGATCCTGAAGATTTATCAAAAGTGCCAGCCATATCTTCCTGAGAGGAGATATATCCAAAAATGTTTACTTGTTTATGGTGACTTATTACCAGGCAAGATTTGAAAAAATTTTCAAGCCGCGTATCATTACGGATGTACAGTTAAATTTCAACATCAATAAGTATTTTTCCCTATCCAACCCGTTAGTTTCCACATATGATGCTTTGCCTATTCTGGATGAAAATGAGTTTATTTATTCCTTCAATACCACCTGTTAATAAAATTTTTAAAAAAGCCCAAAACCTTTACCCGTCCCACCGGTTAATATTTTATTCCAAAACTATAACTAAACCCAATCAAGCTATGACCGAATATCATATCGTTCCGGCTGGTCCCTGCTGGGAGACCGAAGAGACTACTACCAAAAAAAGAGTTCTTAGAAGTCCAACCAAAAGAGATTTAATCTTCCGTACCATGGAACTGGCAAAAAGAGAAACTCGTTGCAGAATAGTTATCCACAATGAGCGCGGCCATGTAGAAGAAGAAAAAATGGTAGATAACAACCAGGAAAAAAAATTAAGTGAATTTCTAAAACTGTACTATTCAAATTTATAATGTTTTAAAGTGTTAAGGTGTGACGCCGGCATGGAATTAACACCTTAACACCCAAACACATTCCCTCTCAAGTTATCCACATTTCTCCCCTGCAAATTATTCAATAGCTTTTACGTTTTTATCCCGGATTTACTAAATTGCGGGGATGGAAAATTTTGTTGTTTCTGCGCGTAAATACAGACCGGTCAATTTTGAAAGTGTAGTAGGACAATCTCATATTACAACTACCCTGGAAAATGCAATCAAGGACAACCACCTTGCACAGGCATTTCTTTTTTGCGGACCAAGGGGAGTTGGAAAAACTACCTGTGCCAGAATCCTCGCCCGCATGATTAATGCCGAAGAAGGCGAAACAATAGATGCTTCAGAAAACAGCGCTGCATTAAATATATATGAACTCGATGCTGCCTCCAACAACTCAGTCGACGATATCCGCAACCTTGTAGACCAGGTACGATATCCACCGCAGTATGGTAAGTATAAAGTATATATCATAGATGAGGTTCACATGTTATCCAATGCAGCATTTAATGCATTTCTGAAAACATTGGAAGAGCCTCCCTCCTATGCTATTTTCATTCTGGCAACCACAGAGAAACACAAAGTAATTCCTACCATTCTTTCCAGATGTCAGATATTTGATTTTAACAGGATACAGGTTAAAGATATTTCCAGACACCTTGCAAAGATTGCAGAAAAAGAAGGCGTAAAAGCAGAACCAGAAGCTTTACACCTCATCGCCCAGAAAGCAGACGGAGCTTTAAGAGATGCACTCTCCATGTTTGATCTTATCGTTACTTTCTCCAATGACAGAACGGTAACTTATAAAAGCACTATAGATAATCTTCATATACTGGACTATGATTATTATTTCAAAGTGACAGATGCTCTTTATACACAGAATGTTTCTTCTGCTTTAATTCTTTTCGATAAAATTCTACGCGAAGGTTTTGACGGACATAATTTCATAGTAGGATTAACGGAGCACTTCAGAAACCTGCTGGTATGCAAAGATGCGGCTACACTGAAACTGCTTGAAGTATCTGAAGACATACAGAAAAAATATGCGGATCAGGCAGGTAAAACTTCTTTATCTTTTTTAATGTCTGCCCTTAACATCGGCAATTCCTGCGACCTGAATTATAAAAGCAGCAAAAGCCCGAGGCTTCATGTCGAACTGGCTCTTATGAAAATGGCCTATGTCAATGCCGCGCTCAATATGGCCGAAACTTCCCCTGAGGAGGTAAAAAAAAAAGTGACCCAGTAGGTAAAGAGGAGAAGGAGAAGGAGAAGGAGAAGGAGAAGGAGAAAGAGAAAGACACCACACCTGCTGTTAAATCTTCCGTGGCAGAACCTGTCACCCCTGTCAAAAAAGAAGAATCAAAAATTGAAATTAAATCCACTGTTAAAATCCCAAAACTCTCTTCCTTAAAAGAAGAGATCAATACCCCTGTTAAAAAGGAGGAACCGCTGGATCTTTCCGTTAAAAATCAATTCCACAAAGAAGAGTTAAGACAGGCCTGGGATGATTATGCCAACAAACTGAAAAAGGAGCAGCGCGATATAGAGTATGCCATCATTGCCAACAGGGAAATAAACCTGGATGAAAACTTTAATATTAAAATAAAACTGGATAATCTTATCCAGCATGACCAGCTCAATACATTCAAGGCCGACTTTGCAGATTACCTCAGGAAAAGATTAAACAACAACCTGATCATGATCGAAGCCATTGTCGCACCGACAGAAAATAAAAAAATAATCTATACATCAGAAGATAAATTAAAATACCTGGCCCGGAAATACCCGATCGTAGACGATCTTAAAAAAAGATTCGGGCTTGAAACAGACTT
>JAIERY010000368.1 GCA_019746425.1 Cytophagaceae bacterium | reverse complement strand
AAAAAAGAAAAAAGAAGCAAAAAAGAAAAAAAACTTATAATAGTAATAATATTGTCTTAAAGATTGGGTACATCATAGTGAAAATGTATCTTATTTGATGACAATGGAAACGTTACAGATAAAGACGGTAAGTTATTAGGGAAGGAATCACCAAATGGCAATTTCATAATGCCAAAGGTGAAATGGAATTACAATTATACCATCCAAAGGTGATAGTGTGAAGTTTTTTGCCGGTGTTCATAATATTTATAAAATGCAGGCCGGATGTATATCACATTGCTTACAGACAAAAATGCTAATGAAATAATAATTGCTTTAAAGTTAATAAATCTCACAACTAAAAAATATGAAACATCAACTTAAACAAAAATTCACCTGTACTATGCATCCCGAAATTGTACAGGACAAACCAGGTAGTTGTCCTAAATGTGGAATGAACTTAGTTCCTGTAAAAAGCGAAGGTGATAAATCAGTTTCACTTCACCAAGATATTGACACTAAACCATCAACCGCTCATGCTGGCCACAACATGCTTACCAATAGTAAGGAAGATAATGCGAGGGACGCTGATTTAAATAAAGTCTCACAAAATTTTCAGAGATACGGCTGCCCCATGCATCCCCAGATAGTACAAGATGCGCCGGGCAAATGCCCCTTGTGTGGTATGACTTTAGTCGTCCTAAACAAACCAAAAGATGGAGCAACACATTCTTCCCATTCATCAGGCATTGCTGATTTTAAAAAACGGTTTTATGTAGCGCTGGTATTAACCATTCCCATCATGCTTTTATCAGAAATGATTCAGCAATGGTTGAATATTCGTATTAGTTTTCCCGGCTCAAAATATGTATTGCTTGCTTTGGCATCTGTAGTTTTCTTTTACGGCGGCTGGCCATTTCTGAAAGGATTGGTAGGTGAAATACGGGTGAAGAACCCCGGCATGATGACCCTTATTGGCTTTGCCATCTCAGTAGCATACATCTACAGTGCAGCTGTTGTATTTGGATTGATGGGTATGGATTTCTTCTGGGAACTGGCTACCCTGATTTTAATAATGCTGTTAGGGCATTGGATTGAAATGAAATCAGTTGCAGGAGCTTCCCGGGAATTGGAATTATTGGTACAGTTAATGCCTGATGATGCCCACTTAGTAGATGGTGAAAAAGTGACTGATGTAAAAACTGAAACTCTGAAAGAAGGTGATATTATATTAATAAAACCGGGAGAGAAAGTAGCAGCCGATGGCATTATAGCAGATGGTGAAAGTTATCTGAATGAATCCATGCTTACCGGTGAATCAAAGCCGGTGGAGAAAGGAAAAGGAGATAAAGTAATTGCTGGTTCTATTAATGGAAATGGTTCTATTAAAATTATTGTATCGCATGGGGTGAAAGATTCCTATCTCTCACAAGTCATAAAGCTGGTGGATGATGCACAGAAGTCAAAATCTAAAACCCAGTTAGTAGCAGACAAGGCTGCAAGGTGGTTAACAGCAATTGCAATTTTTGCAGGCATTGGCACATTTTTATATTGGTATTTAACAGGGCAATCATTGGCGTTTGCAATGGAAAGAATGGTAACAGTTATTGTTATTTGTTGCCCCCATGCTTTAGGATTAGCAGTGCCTTTGGTCGTTGCAAAATCAACAGCCTTATCAGCGAAGAACGGGCTGCTGATTAAAAACAGAACGGCATTTGAAAATGCCAGAAAAATAACCACCATAGTATTTGACAAGACCGGTACACTTACCGTAGGAAAATTTGAGGTATCAAAAATTATTTCCCTAAAAAAAGACCTGGATGAAAAGGAAATCATTCGCATGGCATCTGCACTGGAGCAAAAATCAGAGCATCCTATTGCAACGGGCATCCTGCAAAAAGTAAAAGACTTGTCTGTCACAATTCCTGCAACAGAGAACTTTAATGCCATTACAGGCAAAGGGGTTGCAGCAACAGTAGAAGGCAAAAAAGTATTGGTTGTTAGCCCCGGTTATTTAAAAGAAAATAATATTACCCTACCTGGTGGATTTACAGCTAATGAAACGGAAACGGTTGTGTTTGTAATTATCAATAATGAATTGGCAGGATACATTGCATTATCAGATAAGATAAGACCTGAATCAGCAGGAGCCATTAAAACGTTGAAACAAAATAATATCAAATCAATATTGCTTACAGGTGACAATAATAAAGTCGCAGCCAGTGTAAGTAAAGCCTTAGGCATGGATAGTTTTTTTGCAGAAGTGTTGCCGCATCAGAAATTAGAAAAGATAAAGGAGTTGCAAAACAAAGGAGAATTTGTAGCCATGACGGGTGATGGTGTAAACGATGCACCTGCTTTGGCAATAGCCGATATTGGCATTGCTGTTGGCAGTGGTAGCGATATAGCGGCAGAAACAGCAGGTATAGTTTTAGTCAATAGCAATCCAAAAGATGTGGTTAATCTTATTTTATTTGGAAAAGCCACTTATCGAAAGATGATTCAGAATTTAATATGGGCTACTGGTTACAACATAGTTGCCTTGCCTCTTGCGGCAGGTGTATTGTACAAAATGGACATATTACTAAGCCCTGCTGCCGGCGCTGTTTTGATGACAGTTAGCACCATTGTTGTTGCAATCAATGCAAGTATGTTAAAAGTAAAAAAATAGGCAATTGTTTCTCGCCTTGGTATTTTTTAGAGAACAGTGTCTGGTTTTGCTTAGAACATTTTATAATAAAAAAAGACGTACACGATTTATCTCTTTTAGAGAAGTAAGCCTTGTGATTATTCGATTCAGTTAAAACAATTGCAGAGGAACCAACCGAAAACTCTGAATACATTTCATTGTTCTTAATTTTAATCTCGGGCTTTTGCTGATATAGGACACAATAATGATTATAATAAGAGGTAAAATCAGAGGTTTCTACAACGATAGATCCGATGCCTATTGCGTTATTTGAATGAATTGTATAACTCGAATCTGTTAACCTTTGAGGAGTATAATCGGAAATTACAAATGGTAAATCATATGGACTTGTACCTAACAATTCCCACTGAATGTTAACACCGTCTTCCCTTTTTCTACTGAATCTTTTTGCTTTATCCACTTTTATTCCCTGCTTTTTTAAGTATAAATAATATTCATCAATATCATTTGAATACAGACAATAGTTAAAAAAGCCAGCTGGAACTTTTGGGAAGGAGGTAATACGATCTTTCATTCGTCCGAAAAGTAAAGTTACTCTTGCTGAGTTTAAAAGTTTATATGCTACAGGAAATCTATCTTGGCCAATCAGTTCTATCAATGTACCATCTTTCAAGAAGATCAACGCATTTAATGCTTTTTTTTCAGATCCGCCATAAACTACCTTAAATCCATATGACTCATATTGTCTGACTGCAGAATCAAGACACTCTACTGCTATCAAAACATGATCAATCTTTAAATCATTTCTTGTTTTTTGCGCTGATACACAATTAAAAGACATAAGTCCCCACAAGAAAAGGCTACTAAACTTTAGTTTCATCGGACTTTATTGTTCATTGCAAACTCTGGCAAACCAGTTCTGCTATATTTACTTCTATTCGTTTCATGGACAATTTCAGAATGCTATCCGCCCCTGCATCCATTAGCTCCCTGTAAGCATTACCCGCATTAAGGTTAACAGATCTTTGGAAAGGCTGAAAAAACCAAAGGTCTTCGGGAAATGACCTGAATTATCAGTAACAGATGGGATGCCTGGTTAAGATACATCATGATGGTTTCTCTGAAAGATTCCAATTATTCAATAGGCATCAGTAAATTTTCCCTATTTTAAATAGTTTTGCCTCATTAGTAATTAAAATTTTTCTTCCTGTTATTTGAATTAGGTTGTCTCTTTCCATTTCTTTAAGAAGCCGAACAACGGTCTCTGCTGATGTTCCCACAATGGAAGAGATCTCTTCTCTTGTTAAATTTATTTCTACCGGTGAAGCCGTATTACTGTTGTTGTATACCTCCTTTAACATTAGTAAGCATACTGCCAGCCGATCTTTTACCGGCCTTACAGCAATATTAAATAAGCTTTCTATTATACCCCCATTCCTTTTGCAAGCTTCTTTTAATAATTTTAGCTTTAGTTCGGGCGAGGTCTGAAGAACTTTCAAGAAATCTTTCCGTGATATAAAGCACACATGACATTCTTCCAGGGCTTTTGCACTTATTTCATGAGTCCCCTCAGCTATAATAGGAGCAAAGCCTATCAGCGCACCGGTTCCAACAATTGAAATTATATGCTCTTTTGCATCTAAACTTGTCTTATAGATTTTTATTTTACCGGAATTAATACAATATACACCTTTCGGATTGGTGTCTTCATGGAATAGCAATTGCCCTTTTTTAAAGGTAATACATGATTTTTGTACCTCTGGATGCTCACATAAGATACTACAAAATGAATTAATTTCTTCGCTGCAATTTTTACATGCTTCCTGAATCTGGTCCTTAGCCATATATTTTTCTTGACAGTATGTTAAAATAAAAACATATTTTTTAACCTATCCCATTCTTCCTTTTATTACACTTTCAAAGTTATTGATAACTGTTTTTTATTTTATGATAAAACCAGTGTCTAAAAATTGATTTTAATCAATTTTTAGACACTCAGTTAACTTACAAAAATCTTTCTCTGAAAGCCCTTTCAAGATTTTCTCTATGCATGGGATGGGCGATTGAAATGAGCGCTTTTGCTCTTCGCTCCATATTCATTCCGAATAAATTTACTACGCCGTACTCAGTAACTACCCAATGAACATGTCCTCGGGTGGTAACAACACCGGCGCCTTGTTTAAGCACGGGAACAATTTTAGATTGTCCATTTTTTGCCACAGAGGTCAAAGCAATAATTGGCTTGCCACCTTCAGATAAGGATGCCCCCCTTATAAAATCCAACTGTCCACCGATACCTGAATATTGATACGAGCCTATCGAATCCGAACAAACCTGTCCTGTAAGATCAATTTCAATAGCACAGTTAACCGCCGTTACTTTTGGATTTTTTGCAATGATGGAAGGATTATTTACATAATCTATTTCAAGATTACGAATAAGAGGATGCCTATCGATATATTTATAAAGCCTGGATGTGCCCAAAATAAAACCCGAAACAGTTTTTCCCTTATTCACTTTCTTTTTTGAATTATCGATATTTCCGTTTTCTATAAGTTCAATCAATCCATCTGAGAACATTTCCGTATGAACTCCTAAATGTTTATGTCCCCTCAATGACTTAAGAACCATGTTGGGAATGTTTCCTATTCCTATCTGAAGTGTGGCTCCATCCTCTATCAGCGATGCAACTTTCTTCCCTATCTCTGCGCAAACAGGGCTTTCATCATTCATGACTACTTCAGCAAGCGGATCGTCGCAATAAACTGCATGATGAATTTTACTTATATGAATTACACCGTCTCCATAAACTCTTGGTACATTTGGATTGATCTGAGCAATAATTATTTTAGCTGTTTCTGATGCTGCCTTTGCAATATCTACAGAGGGCCCAAAAGAACAATATCCATGCTCATCAGGCAGGGATAGTTGTAGTATGGCTATATCAAGTGGAAGATAATTCTCTCTGAATAATTTAGGGATCTCGCTGAGGAAAACAGGAAGATAGTCCCCCCAGGATGAATTCACCGCTTTACGTGTCGCGCCTGATACAAATAAAGAATTGATATAAAGATGATCCCTGAGGGAAGGATCATCAAAATTAATATCCCCGTGCAAAGACATACCGGTAACTTCTACATTTTCAAAACTATCTTTTAAGGCAATTAGATTTTTTAAAAGAAAAACCGGCGTACAAGCTCCGCCATGAACAAATACCCTCATTCCGGATTTTATTTCAGCAAGGGCTCGTTCTGCTGATGAAAATTTTATTAAATCCATTTTCACTTTAAATCAAAGACTATATTACAATTGCTGGCTTGGGAAAATCCGGTTAATCTGTTTAACGCATTCGCATTATCGCATTCGCGTTATCTCACAAGGAAGCATTAGCGGTCATCAAAAAAGTTTCTAATGAAACTCTGATAATTTAACTTTTTTTTAATCTGCCAGGGACTGGCAAACCAGTTCTGCTATACTTATTCTATTCGTTTCATGGCTAATAGCATCTGAACTCAGAATGCTATCCGCTCCTGCATCCATTAGCTCCCTGTAAGCATTACCTGCAAAAATACCATGTACCCCAATACAAACGGGTTTATTAAACCCTGCTTGTAAAAGATGCTTCGTAGTCTCTATCATGGTGTGAGCAGTGGAGATAATATCATCTACGAGTACTGGCTGATAATTTTTCCAGGTAGAAAAATCCGGAACTTTTATTTCTACATCTTTGTCACCTTTTCGCACTTTTTCCAGCACGATAAATGGCGCTCCCGCATCTTCTGCAACTTTCTTCACCCATTGCTCGCTTTCAGAATCCGGACCTACCAGCAAAGGATTTTTAATATTGTCTTTTATCCAGGCAGAAACAAGGGGAGCCGCATGTAGCACCTTTACAGGAATGGAATAAATTTCACTCATGCTATTTCTTCGATGTAAGTGAGGATCAATGGTGACCATCCAGTCCGCAAACTGAGAGATCAGTTTTGCAAAGTGGGTCGAAGTAACTGCTTCACCAGGATGAAACCTTTTATCCTGCCTCATATAAGCAAGATAGGGACATATTAAACCTACTTCTTTTGCGCCAAGCTCTTTCACGGTTTGTGCCAGGAAGTATAGCGGAAGTATTTTTTGATCCGGATGATCAAGGGTACAAACGATAAGGACTTTTTTATCGTTGACGTTGGAAATTACTCTAACATAAGATTCCCCGTCAGGAAAGCTTCTTACCACTATTTCTCCGAGCTCTGCTTTAAATTTCATAGCAATTTTCTCTGCAAATTTTTCATTTCCTGGTAAGGCTAAAATTATTCTTTTCATATACGCTCATTTATAGTTAGTGATTGCTTCCACTAACAGGCCGAAGGATTGATTTAAGCACGATCACTTTTAAGTTCTCGTTTAACTCTTTTGGAAGGGGTACATATTTTCTGTCAAGTTTAATTTCAAAGCGGAGATCCAGCATGCATGCATACCCTCCGGAAAGATGTAAGTGTTCCAATGTACCGTACCCTGACAAAAGGAGTTTTAAAGTTCCTGCTGTTACTTCTCCGGCCACCGGAAACCTTTGAACAGGATGCGACTCTGTCTCTACCTTTGAAATTCCTAAAGATCCTTTAAATTCAATCAATGAAATTTTTAAAGTATCTATCAGTTTCTGAACATCCATGTTATTAGCTGAAAGGCCGGATACAGGCAGACGGATTTCAAGGGCGCCCGTTTCATTATTCACTTTAATAAATACTGAGCTTCCCTGCACCTGAAAACTGTCATTTTTAATTTCCCCTGAAATCAAAAACTTACTTTCTTTCGTGCTAAAATCTCCATAATAGAAATCCTGTGCGAAACAGTCAGAAGTAAGTGCCATAAACATTGTCGTCACGATTGTAAAAAAATATTTCATAGGTTATTTTTTTAAGCTTCGATTTCAATAATACATTTTTCCAATCTCACATACTCCAACGCATACGCTAGCTCTCCTTCAGATTC
>JAIERY010000047.1 GCA_019746425.1 Cytophagaceae bacterium | reverse complement strand
CAAAAAGAAATTACCATCGAGGCCGAAATGCCTGATCTCTATATAGTAAAAGACGGCTTGGCTCAAAATGAATTGATACTCTTCGAAGGTTTGAGAAAAGTGAGAGACAAACAGAAAATATCTTATGTCTATATGAACGTAGGCAGAGTGATAGGCAATTTAAAAGTAGACGCGGAATAATAATTATTCAAAAACAAGAAAGAGTATGTTTAATAAATTCATTCATAGGCCGGTCCTTGCCATAGTGATATCACTTGTGATCATCTTCATGGGCACGCTGGCTATAAATACACTTCCTAAATCCCAGTTTCCGGAGATAGCTCCTCCCATGGTAATGGTGAACGCATCTTATCCGGGAGCCAGCGCCAAAGTGCTTACAGAAAATGTGCTGATACCGCTTGAGCAGGCGATCAACGGAGTATGGGGTATGAGGTATATGACTTCCGATGCCACGAGTGCGGGTGAGGCAAATATTCAGATCGTATTTAATCCGGGCACTGACCCGGGTCAGGCAATGGTGCAGGTGAACACGCGTATCGCGCAGGTGCTTAACAGGCTTCCGCCGCTTGTACAGAGGGAAGGGATAATCGTTTCTCCTATCATGCCCAGCATGCTGATGTATGTGAACCTTTACAGTAAGGATAAAAAAGCGAACATGAACTTCCTTTATAACTTTGCAGGAGTGAACATGATTCCTGAATTGCAAAGGATAAATGGTATAGGGCAGGCGAAAATTCTTGGAAGCCGTCAATATGCGATGCGTATCTGGTTAAAACCTGACCGCATGCGCGCGTACAATATCTCTGCTGACGAAGTTATGGAAGCGCTTAGCAGTACAAGTGTGATCGGCTCTCCCGGAAGGATTGGAAGGGCCGATGGCAAACGCGCAGAGGCGCTTGAATATGTATTGACTTATCCGGGAAGGTTTAACAATGCTGAACAGTACAAAAATGTGATTGTAAGAGCTAACCCCGAAGGAGAAAATATCCACCTGAAAGATGTGGCTGATGTGGAGCTGGGAAGTGAATATTATGATATTTATTCCAACCTGGATGGCTATCCATCGGCTGCTATTGTATTGAAACAAACATACGGAAGTAATGCCAGCGAGGTAATAAAAAATGTAAAAGCAAAACTGGAAATACTAAAGAAAACTACTTTCCCGCCGGGCATGGATTATGAGATCAGTTATGATGTTTCCAACTTCCTTGATGCTTCGACTGAAAATGTACTTCATACTTTGGGAGAAGCCTTTGTACTGGTAGCTATCGTAGTGTTTCTTTTCCTTGGCGACTGGCGCTCTACGTTAATCCCCACACTGGCAGTACCGGTATCACTTATCGGAGCTTTTATGTTCATGCAGCTTTTTGGTCTTACCATCAACATGATCACGCTGTTTGCACTCGTGCTCGCCATTGGTATAGTCGTCGATGATGCGATTGTGGTAGTGGAAGCGGTGCATGCCAAGATGGAAGAAGAAAATATCTCTCCTTACAATGCTGTAAAAAAAGTACTTGGGGAGATCAGCGGAGCTATAATCGCTATCACCTTATTGATGACAGCGGTATTCGTTCCGGTTGCGTTCATGTCTGGTCCGGTAGGAGTATTCTACAGACAGTTTTCCATCACGATGGCTACCTCTATTATTCTTTCAGGTATCGTAGCGCTTACGCTTACTCCTGTACTCTGTGCTATGATATTGAAGAACAATCATGGAAAACCAAAAAAGAGATCCCCGATCAATAAAATACTTACCGCTTTTAACAGGGGTTTTGAAAAACTTACAGGAAGATATGTAGGCTTGCTCAATATCATTGTGAACCGCCGGGCAGTGACATTCGGCCTGTTGCTCATATTCAGCGCCGGAATATTCGGGATAACAAGAATCATGCCTTCCGGATTTATTCCGAGCGAAGACCAGGGAATGCTTTATGCTATCGTACAGACTCCTCCAGGTGCAACACTGGAAAGAACCAATGACGTAGCCCGTAAACTGCAGGCTCTAATTAAGGAAGTGGACGGAATACAATCCGTTTCTTCACTGGCAGGTTATGAAGTGCTCACCGAAGGAAGGGGATCAAATGCAGGAACCTGCCTTATCAATTTGAAACCGTGGGCAAAAAGAAAACATACTGTTGATGAGATCATACATGAGCTGGAAGAAAAAGCACATGTTATTCCGGGAGCAACTATAGAATTTTTTGATCCGCCGGCAGTACCCGGCTACGGAGCAGCAGGAGGTTTTGCCTTACAGCTTCTGGATAAAACCAATACAGGTGACTACAAAGCGCTTGAAAAAGTAACGGATGATTTCATGGAAGAACTGAAAAAGCGCAAAGAGCTTACCTGTTTATTTACATTCTTCAGCGCCAACTATCCTCAATATGAGCTGATCATAGATAACCAGTTGGCAATGCAGAAAGGTGTCTCCATAGGAGAAGCTATGGACAACCTGTCTATCATGATAGGAAGCACCTATGAACTTGGTTTCATCAAATACCAGAGATTTTTCAAAGTGTTTGTGCAGGCTGCACCGGAATACAGAAAACTTCCTGAAGATGTTCTGAACATGTGGGTTAGAAATGATCGCGGTGAGATGGTTCCTTATTCAGCATTCATGAAAATTAAAAAGATACAGGGAGCTAATGAAATCAACCGGTACAATATGTACCCTACCGCCTCCATCAGGGGAGGCGCTGCTATGGGATACAGCAGCGGTGAAGCTATCAAGGCTGTTCAGGATGTTGCTGCAAGCACTCTGCCTATCGGTTATGATATAGACTGGGGAGGTCTTGCTTATGATGAGGTTAGGCGTGGAAATGAAGCATTGTATATCTTCCTTATAGTGTTAGGGTTCGTATACCTGGTGCTTGCTGCACAATATGAAAGTTTTCTGTTGCCTTTAGCGGTTGTATTGTCTCTGCCTGCGGGGGTCTTCGGATCATTTATGTTGCTCAAGTTTATGGGACTGGCAAACGATATCTATGCACAGGTAGGACTCGTAATGCTTGTCGGTTTATTGGGTAAGAATGCTGTATTGATTGTAGAATTTGCCGTACAAAAACACAGGGAAGGAGCTACTGTTCTTGAATCAGCTATAGAAGGCGCCAAGGTGAGATTCCGGCCGATTTTAATGACATCATTCGCTTTCATTGCAGGGTTGATACCGCTGGCTGTCGCCACGGGCCCGGGTGCCATTGGTAATCGTACCATAGGATCCTGTGCGCTGGGAGGTATGTTGCTCGGAACAATTTTCGGGGTAATCATTGTCCCCGGATTATATTATATATTCGGCAAACTGGCTGATGGCAGACAGCTTATCAAAGATGAACACGACAAACCGTTAACCGAAAAAAATGAGCCCCATGTTTAGTATCAGAATACTTAAGTTTATAGTCATAAGTTGTATATTGATGTATACAGCCTGCGTACCGCAGCTAACAACTCAGAAAACACAGAATAAAACTGTGCCTGCGAGTTATCATACTTCACAGGATACTGCCAATTCGGCGAAGATCAAATGGAAAACCTTTTTTAAGGATCCATACTTAAATGCACTTATTGATACGGCTCTGAAAAACAATCAGGATCTGAATATCATGCTGCAGGAAATTAATATCGCCAGACAGGAAGTGAGAGCCCGCAAAGGAGAATACCTGCCATTTGTTAATGTAGGCGGAGGCGCCGGAGTTGATAAGGTGGGCCGATACACCAGAACAGGAGCATTTGAAAATAATACAGACATTCTGCCTGGTAAAAAATTTCCTGAGCCATTTACCGATTTTATGATAGGAGCCCACGCTTCATGGGAAGTAGATATCTGGAGAAAATTGCGGAATGCCAAGAAGGCGGCTATGTACAGATACTTTGCCACCGATGAGGGAAGAAAGTTTATGGTAACTAATCTCATTTCTGATATCGCTAATTCCTATTATGAATTGTTGGCATTGGATAATCAACTGGAGATACTGAAGCAGAATATTGAAATACAGCAGAATGCGCTGGAGATAGTAAAGCTGGAGAAAGAAGCGGCAAAGGTTACTGAACTGGCTGTGCGCAGGTTTGAAGCGGAAGTTCTTAAGAACAGGAGCCGTCAGTACGAGATCATGCAGCGAATCATAGAAACAGAGAACAGGATTAATTTCCTGACCGGAAGATTTCCTCAACCTGTATCAAGAAACTCTCAAGGCTTTGTCGATCTGGTACCTGATACCATTTTTACAGGAATACCTTCACAACTGCTAGAAAATCGTCCGGATATGAGGCAAGCCGAACTGGAACTGTTGGCAGCAAAGCTGGATGTAAAAACAGCCAAAGCTAATTTTTATCCTTCCTTAAGGCTTACTGCAGGTGTAGGATATCAGGCGTTTAACCCAAAGTTTTTGATCAGCACTCCTGAATCAATGCTTTATAACCTGGGAGGAGAATTAATCGCGCCGGTAATCAACCGTAATGCCATAAAAGCATATTATTATTCTGCCAATTCCAGACAGATAAAGGCAGTATATAATTATGAGCAAGCCCTTTTAAGAGCTCATATTGAAGTAACCAATCAACTATTCAATATCAGTAACCTGCAAAAAAGTTACGATCTGAAAACATTACAGGTACAGGCGCTGACACGATCAATTGACATTTCAACGATACTTTTCAATTCTGCAAGAGCAGATTATATGGAAGTACTCTTGACACAACGCGATGCACTGGAATCAAAATTTGAATTGATTGAAACCAAGAAACAGCAAATGAATGCTATGGTAAATATTTACCAGGCACTGGGCGGTGGATGGAATTAATATAATAGTTAGTAGTAATTAAAAGAGGCAAAAAAAGAGAGCGGAAAATCCACTTTTATTTTTATGATTATTTCTTACCAATGCATTATTAAAAAGTATGGCTTTTTAAACCTGTAGATCAGGAAATGCAAAAAAGAATATTTGAAACAGGTTTTAAAGGCTTAAAGATTATGGTGATTTTTTTCAGGTAATACTCCCGGAACCTGTTATAAATACCTGATAATAACAGAATAAATACAAAAGAGTTTTTATGGCCGGCTTTTTTAAAGCACTCAAAAATAAGCTGCCGGGCAAAGGCTGATTCTAGAAAAAATACAATGAATATGATAATCTGAATAATCCTCATACTTCCCCCAAGCCGTTTTACAGGAACAATTATTTCATTTATTTCAATTTTCTTTTATTTTTTTTGCGCATATTGGCATATTAATTTTAACTCAATATAATTATGGCAAAAGGCACTGTTAAATTTTTCAACGATTCAAAAGGTTTTGGATTTATTACTGATTCAGCAACAGGAAAAGATGTTTTCGTTCATTCTTCCGGATTAACCGAACCTGTAAGAGAAGGAGATAGCGTTACTTTCGAAGTTCAGGAAGGTAAAAAAGGACTTAACGCAGTAAAAGTAAAAAAAGGATAATTGGATTTTCCAGAGTTCCACTGGCCTTGGCTTCGCTGAGACCAGTGGAATCCCTCACTGATCTCTCTCTTCTTTAAATCCTACTTTAATATTTGAGCAATTCAGATAATCTACCGGCTAAACTTAGCCTGTACAGATTCTTATTGATTTATCTCTTCAAAATTTAATGAAAATTGTCCCTTGCCCGACAATTTAGCTTCATGTTCAAGCAGCCATTTTTTTCGCCACAAACCTCCGGCATATCCGGTTAAACTCCCATCACTTCCGATTATTCTGTGACAGGGAAGCAATACAAGAATTTTATTTTTTCCGTTTGCGCTTCCTACCGCCCTTATTGCGCCGACATTATTCATTCTCTCGGCAAGCTGTAAATAGGAAGTTGTCTCTCCATAAGGAATATCATGAAGCATTTTTTCAGAAGAACTGCAAAGGCGCTTTGAGCAAAACAATTTAAATTAAAAAACTTCTCCATGAGTCTGTTTCACAATCCATCTCGCAACAGGAGGAGTATTCCTTAAAAATCTTACAGCAAAATCTGTCAGCATTTCCTTGCCAAATAATTGCTGTATCTTTCTCCCTACAAACAATCTCTGCTCGAAAATACTCTTCCACATAAAAGTATATTCTTTTTCAAGGCTTTCCCTGTTAAATTCCATTTTGCTGTAGTGCTTCATAATTAAAGAAGAAAGAATTTTAGCAGAATGAATGGCCATAGACATACCGTTTCCACAAAGTGGCGTGATCATTCCTGCAGCGTCACCGGACATCAGTATATGGTTCTCTACAGGTGTTTTAGTATCGAAAGAAATTTCATTGATCACTTCAGGCGCCTCATACAAAAATTCAGCATTGGAAAAAATATTTTTAAGGAAGGGGTTCTTAAACAGAATATCTTTTTGCATTGCATCAATAGTGCCTGATTGTTTTAAATTCTCCCTGCTTGTCATATAGCACAGACAATATTTATCTTCTTCCACCTTGGAGATGCCGCAATATCCATCCTTAAAACTATGCAAGGCGATCATATCTTCAGGGAAGTCTGTTTTGATATGATGCTTCACTGCCAGGTATGGGGACTTATTACTGAAAAATTTTCTATTCAGTTGCCTGTCAAGATTTGATCGCTTTCCAAAACTTCCTACCACGATTCTTCCTTCTTCGACATCGCCATTGGCCATTAATACATGAAAGCAATTGTTGTCAAACTTCACATCCATCACAGCTGTATTCAGTAAAAACATCGTCCCTTTGGCTATAGCTACAGAATATAAATAATTATCAAAAGCAAACCTGCTTACTCCGAAACCTCCCATATCGAGCTTCATTTCCAGCTTTGTTCCAGATGGCGAAGTAACCATCAGCCTTTTAATTTCGGCTGGTTGCAGCACAAATGGATCTGCATCAATCGATTTCAGAAAAGGGAGTGATTCATTGGAAATATATTCTCCGCAAACCCTGTGAAAAGGATATATCTTTTTCTCTATCACCAATACATCAAGTCCTGCATCGGCAAGCTGTATGGCATTGATAAGCCCAGCTATTCCTCCTCCAATGATGATGATGTCCTTCACAATAGTTTAATGGTTGAAAGTTTTAAGGTTGAAAAGTTACAGGTAAAATCATAACTTTATATTAATATGAATGTTAAGATAGTATTTAATTCTCATTACTCATCCCGATAGCTATCGGGACTCTCTACTCATTACTAATTTATGCTTGCATTTAAAGAATGGTCTTACATTGTAGATGCTTTGGGAAAAGGAAAACAAAGCATCATTCTCCGCAAAGGCGGCATTGCTGAAGATGGAGGAGATTTTGCTGTTAAAGGAAAAAAGTTTTTGCTGCTTCCCACTCAATACCATCAGGCAAAAGACCTCATCAAACCGGAATGGATTACAGAGCTCGAAAGCGATAAATATTTTACTTCAGATAATAAAGTTAAAATTGACTTCTACGCAGAAATCATTGACCACAAAATCATCACTGACTGGAATGTGCTGGAAAAGCTGCATGATCATCATGCCTGGAAAATGGATATCGTAAGAGAAAGGTATAATCGCTTGGAAAAAAATGTGCACCTGCTTATCGTGCAG
>JAIERY010000331.1 GCA_019746425.1 Cytophagaceae bacterium | reverse complement strand
GAAAAATATTGGATTGCTGTGTAGAATGTCTCATAACGTATAAAAAGATTGAGGCAGCCTCTTCTTTTTTCATAGCCTGAATATCCCAATACAATTTGCTTTTCGTTGTTAATTCCGGCAGCCATCTGGCTTATCCAGTTTTCACTTAAGGGAATACAATCAGCATCAGTGAAAAGTAAAATTTCATAGGCGGCTATTTCAATGGCCTGGCTTAAGGCAAATTTTTTTGAATTAAAACCTTCGGGTGTATTTGTTATCTTAATTACTTTGATTCTTGAATCAGAAACAGACTGGAGAAATGCCTGACTTCCATCGGTGGATCTGTCATCTGCAACAATGATCTCGAAGGAAGAGCATTTTTGATTTAAGAGCAGCGGTATAAGCCTTTGAAGATTTTTCTTTTCATTATGAGCCGCAATGATTACAGATACGCTTTTTGCTTCTTTGCCGATCTCTTTCTCTTTGTAGGAAATTATTCTGGAAAAGAGCACGAAATAAAACAGCTGAATGACAAAGCTTAATATGAAAATAAGAAAAATCGCCTGTTCCAAGCCGGAAAGAATTTAGGATAAAATAAAAATAGCTATAATTTTACAGTTAATAAATTTAAGGGATGTTTTTTTCAATTAAATCAAAGGATAAGAATTCAAAGGCGAGGACGGGTGTGCTGCAAACAGATCACGGTGTCATAAAAACTCCCATTTTCATGCCGGTAGGTACTGCAGGAACGGTGAAAGCAATTCATCAGCGTGAACTGATCAATGATATCAAAGCACAGATTATTTTAGGGAACACCTATCATTTATACCTTCGTCCGGGACTTGAGGTTATTGAAAAAGCGGGAGGTTTACACAAATTTATTGGCTGGGACAGGCCGATCCTTACAGACAGCGGAGGCTACCAGGTTTATTCCCTCGCAGATACCAGGAAGATTAAAGAAGAGGGAGTTACTTTCAAGTCACATATTGATGGTTCCACTCATGTATTCACTCCTGAAAATATCATGGATATCCAGCGTACCATCGGCGCTGACATCATTATGGCTTTTGATGAATGTACTCCATATCCATGTGACTTTAAATATGCAGCAGATTCATTGGAGCTCACGCATCGCTGGCTGAAAAGGTGCTGTGACAGGTTTGACTCTACCAATGATAAGTATGGTCATAAGCAGTTTTTATTTCCTATAGTACAAGGAAGCTGTTTTAAAGACCTGCGTCAGAAATCTGCTGAAGTGATCAGTTCTTTTAACCGGGAAGGCAATGCTATCGGAGGTTTATCTGTCGGTGAGCCTGCGGAATTTATGTACGAGATGACTGAAACAGTATGTGCTATTCTTCCTGTTGACAAGCCGAGATACCTGATGGGTGTGGGAACACCTGCGAATCTTCTGGAATGCATCGCTTTGGGAATTGATATGTTTGACTGCGTAATGCCAACCCGCAATGCCAGAAACGGCATGCTGTTTACTACCCAGGGAGTGGTGAATATAAGAAATGAAAAATGGAAAGATGATTTTTCTCCTATAGATCCGGAGCTGAGAGGATATGTGAATGAAAATTATAATAAAGCCTATCTTAGGCACCTGATTCATAGTAGTGAAATTTTAGGAGCACAGATAGCAACACTTCAAAACCTTAGTTTTTATTTGTGGTTAATGGAACAGGCAAGAGCTAAAATAGAAGAAGGTACATTTTTGGAATGGAAGAATAAGATGGTGGTGAAACTGATGGAAAGAATATAAATGAATTACGAATTTATTTTTCTTACGGTGGTTAACTATTAACCTTTAACTTGTAACCAGTAACTTTTAATCTTTATAACATTTAAACCATTGAACATACTCGACAGATATATCATCAAAAGATTCCTTGTGGCATTTGTTTATGTAGTGCTCATCGTGGTGTTGATTCTCGTGGTAATAGATTTCACGGAGAAAAGCGATGATTTTATTAAAGCCAATGTTCCTTTTTCTCAGGTATTCGCCGAGTATTACTTTAATTACATTCCCTATATAGCCAACATGTTCAGTCCGATAAGTATTTTTATTGCGACTGTATTTGTTACCGCAAGAATGGCAACTCATACGGAAATCATAGCTATTTTGAGCAGCGGGGTAAGTTTAAGAAGAATTCTGTTTCCTTATTTTTTAGGATCCGCATTTGTGGGAATAATCATTTTCTTCCTGATAGGTTGGGTAATCCCAAATGCCAACAAAGTAAGAATTGCGTTTGAGAATGAGCATTTAATAAGGAATGATGATTTCCATGGCAGTGATCTCCATTTGAAAATTGCGCCTACTACTTATGGTTATCTGAAATCCTACAATGGAACTGTAAATGTAGGTACACAGTTTACGCTTGAAACTATAGAGGGCAAGGAGCTTAAATCAAAACTGAAAGCCACTAAAATCACCTGGCAGCCTGAAAAATCCAAATGGCTGATAGAAGATTATTCTATAAGATTTATAGATAAGGGAAAAGAAAAAATCATAAGGGGGATATCCAAAGATACGGCGATTAATTTCACCCCGAATGATTTTGCGACTACTTATATGCTGCATGAAACTTTTACCTTGCCCGAATTGAATAATTATATAGAGGAACTAAAGGAGAAGGGCGCTGAAAATATTGAAATGTATTTAACTGAAAAATATGAACGTTATACTTATCCATTGGCGATTATTATTCTTACAATGATCGGAGTAATTTGCTCTGCAAGAAAGTCAAGGGAAGGTACAGGAGTGCAGATTGCTTTTGGGTTTTTACTGGCCGTGATTTTTATTTTATTGGTATTGATAAGTCAGAGTTTTTCTAACGTGGGCTCTATGGGCCCCTTAATGGCTTCGTTGCTGCCGAATATTATTTTTACTTTTATAGGATTGATTATGTATAAAACCGTCCCTAAATAATATGAAAAAGGAATTTGCAATTCTTAAAGTCACCAGAAAAAATATCTTAAATCTCATTCAGAATTTTTCTGATGAGCAACTGATAAAAATTCCATCAGGATTCAATAATAATATATTATGGAATGCAGGTCATGTGATTACTGCAAATCAGAAATTATGCTATGCACTTTCAGGTTTGCCGGTCAATATGCCTGAGAGTTACTCTTCTTTATTTGGCAAAGGTTCTAATCCACGCGACTGGACTTCCACACCTGAAATTGCAAAAGTCAAAGAGCTACTTATTTCTACGGCAGACTTAATGGAGTCTGATTATAATAAAGGAGTCTTCAAAACTTATAAAGAGTATGAAACTTCTTATGGTTATCCATTAAAGAATATTGAAGAAGCCATTGCGTTCAACAATGTTCATGAAGGGCTGCACCTGGGAGTAATTATGACTTTGAGAAAACTCGTTTAGATTACTCCAAATGCTATAATATTCGCATGAGGGAAAGGATGCCCGTAGGTGAGTTCTTTTATTTCTTCCAATTTTACTTCTTTCCAAAAGTTATTATAGCTGGGGGTATTCTGCAGCAAGCCTGGAATTTTGTTGTTGTTTTGTCGCTGTAAATAATGAATTTGTTTCAAAGTAATTTTGTTGTTTTTAATCAGGTCATCCAGGTGAGGGTTATAACCAAGCGGTACAGTGAAGTAAATTTTCCCTCCCGGTGAAAGCAACTGTTTTAGTTTTTCAAAAGTCCTTAGAATTTTTTTAGGATCTTCAGGTTTCTCGTCCCATCCGATATGTTCAATAGTAGAGATACTGATAATGATATCAAATTTTTCTTCTGTATTAAAATCCAGAATATCCTGGTTGATTACTTTATTTCCTGATTCATATTTGTCAACGACCAGATGGCTGGTTTTGAAATAATGTGACAGCACATTGCCAAGCTCCAGTATGTTTTTGCCCTGATGTGTTTTTATGATTTCCTGTATAATGGGAATTTCAACGACCCTTTCGTTTCTCCAGGTGGAGTTATAGGAATGAAAAAAATAAGTATAGGTCTTATTGTTGAAATGAAAGCGGCGGTTCTTTCCAAACAAGCCGTAATATATTTTCCAGGCTATGTCTTTTACTTTACCAGACAATGGCTTTTTGTATTCGTTAATATCCTTGGCAATGTTTTGATAAACATATTTTTCAGAGGTGCCCAGGATATTCTTTTTTTTAGCAGAAGAATTCATGATAATTTTCCTTTCCATATTTTGTAATTGGATGGAAATATTTTCTCTGCCTCTATTTCTGATTCAAAAATTCCGAATACTGTGGAGCCGCTTCCGCTCATGCTTGCATAAATTGCCCCCAGCTTATATATTTTTTCTTTCAGCGTTTTAATAGCAGGGTATTTCAAAAATATGTTCGGCTCAAAATCATTTTGAAATTTGTCTTTCCATTGACTGATATTTTCCTTTATTGTTTCCTTAATGGCATAACTTGACTGTTTGGGTTTTACACCTTCATATGCTTCTTTGGTGGAAATATGAATGGATGGATAAACAAGGACTATGAATTTATCTTTCAGGTCCAGTAGTATATTTTCAAAACGATCACCTTTTTCGAAAGCAAAAACTGGTTTATTTTTAATAAAAAATGCACAATCACTTCCAAATGTTCTGATAATATCTTCCATCTGTAATTCAGATAAATTCAGTTTGAAAAGTGTATTTAATATCTTCAGAGTAAACGCAGCATCTGATGAACCACCGCCTAAACCTGCGCCTATTGGAATGTTTTTATGCAAATGGATTTTTACCGGAGGAAGGTCAAACTGCTTTTTTAAGTGAGTATATACTCTGATGCACAGGTTGTCTTCCGGCTTGCCATCTATCGTTATTCCGGAGGAATGAAATTCAAATTTATCGGAAGGTATGATTTCAAGCGCATCCTGCCAGTCAACCGGATAAAAGACCGATTCCAGGTTATGGAAATTATCCGGTCGTTTTTATATGATGTTAAGACCTAAGTTTATCATGGCATTCGGAAAGCTAATCATATTGTGCTGTTACTCTGCAAATTTATGTGTTTTAATCAGACCTTCTATTTTTTATCATAGAAATAAGGGTAAAATATTGCACTTAAAATATTCATTAAAAGGATCAGGCTCTTAAATTTGTAAGATGCATATACTTTTGATACATCAGTTTTTCCTGGAGAAGGATGGTCCGGGCGGTTCCCGGTTCAATGAAATGACCCGGTTCTGGAGTGAGGAAGGACACAGGATAACAGTTATTTCAGGTATGGTGCATTATACTACTGGCACAAAGAATGAAAAACACAAAGGAAAATTCATTACCAAAGAAAATTACGATCATAACATTACTGTGTACAGGTGTCATGTATCTGAATACTACAATGCTAATTTCATAGGCAGACTGTGGGCTTATTTTTCATTTGTGTTCTCAAGCCTTATTTGTGGCCTTTTTCATCTTAAAGAAAAACCTGATGTAGTGCTTGTTACTTCTCCTCCCTTATTTGTTGGATTTACCGGCATGGTTTTATCCAAAATTAAAAGAATTCCATTTGTGTTTGAGGTGAGAGATTTATGGCCGGAGTCGGCTATTGATACAGGTGTGTTAAAAAACAAAATGATTATCAGGCTGGCTTACTGGTTTGAAAAAAAAATTTATAGGAACGCTTCACTTATAAATACATTAACACCCGCTTTTAAAAAGAAATTGATCGAAGAAAAAAATATTTCCGCGAATAAGGTGATTATGATACCTAATGCTTCAGACTTTACCCTGGCGGAAAAGATAACCACGCAGTTTGATGTCAACGAATTCCGTAAATCCAAAGGCTGGGAAAATAAATTTATTGTAGTGTATGTCGGAGCACATGGGGTGGCCAATCATCTCATTCAATATGTAGAGGCAGCAGAGATCCTGAAATCCCGCCAGGAGATTTTATTTGTATCTATTGGAGATGGTATGCAAAGGGATTATCTCATGAAAGAAGCGGCAAATAGAAATCTGAGCAATATAGTTTTTATCAGAAGTGTACCTAAAGAAGAAGTTTTTAAATATATACTGGCATCTGATGTAGGGGCATCTATTCTTAAAAAAGTCGATACTTTTAAAACAGTTTATTCGAATAAGACTTTTGATTACATGTCCTGCAAAAAACCTATATTGATGGCAATTGATGGTGTATCTCGTGAATTGGTAGAAAATGCTCAGTGTGGTTTGTATACAGAACCTGAAGACTCCAACACCTTTGCTTCTAAAGTACTTTTTTATTTCCAGAATAAAGAAAAAGCCATAGAAGCTGGTATGAAAGGATATGAATACGCAAAAAATAATTTTGACAGAAAGCAGCTCGCAAAAGATTACCTAATTGCATTATTGAGCATTAATAAACATGTATAGGAAGTTTTTCAAAAGAATCATCGATGTAACACTATCGTTTACCGGACTTTTGCTTGCATCTCCTGTACTTGTTATTTCTATGGTTTTGCTTGCAATCAATAACAGAGGGAAGATATTTTTTATACAACAAAGACCAGGGCTATATGGCAGGCCCTTTAATATAATAAAATTCAAGACCATGAATGACCGGAAAGATGCACAGGGAAATTTGCTGCCCGATCATATGAGGCTTACCATGTTTGGTAATATTATCCGTAAAAGCTCTATAGATGAATTACCACAATTAATCAACGTATTAAAGGGAGATCTGAGTTTGATTGGTCCCCGTCCTTTGTTAATGGAGTATCTGCCATTGTACAGCACCGAGCAGGCCAGAAGGCATGAGGTGAAGCCGGGAATTACAGGTTGGGCGCAGGTAAACGGACGGAATGCGTTGACCTGGGAAAAAAAATTTGAATATGATCTTTATTATGCAGATCATTTGTCTTTTGCACTGGACCTTAAAATATTTTTTTTAACTATTTTTAAGATATTAAAAACAGAAGGAATTAATTCGGCTTCTGATATAACCATGGAAAAATTTAAAGGATCAAAAAAGTAATATGTTACTATACGGAGGAAGCGGACATGCGAAAGTAATAAGAGACTGTGCACGTGCAAGCGGCACAGATGTGCTTTTTATTTTTGATGACAATCCTGCGCTCACAAAGCTAGATGATACTCCGGTTATAGGTCCATATAATCCTCAGTTTGATACCCATGAAGAAATTATCATCGCCATCGGAGATAATCTTCTGAGAAAAATGCTTTCAGAAAAAATAAAACATAAATTCGGCAAAGTAATTCATCCTTCAGTAATAGTATCTTCTTACTCAGTAATAGAAGAAGGTACTGTAGTGATGCAGGGAAGTATATTAAATGCAGGTTGTGCAATAGGTAAGCATTGCATTATTAATACCGCTTCCATCGTGGAGCATGATTGTATGCTGGAAAATTTTATTCACGTTTCTCCTAATGTAACAGTGTGTGGCGGTGTAAAAATAGGCGAAGGTACGCATATCGGCGCAGGTGCAGTAGTCACCAAAAATGTCCCTCCTGGTTCTCTAGTCATGGGTGTTCCCGGTAAAGTAGTCCGTCAACTCTCAGCCACCGAAATCACCGAACTCATCGAACACGCCGAAAAATACTATCAATTAGCCCTC
>JAIERY010000369.1 GCA_019746425.1 Cytophagaceae bacterium | reverse complement strand
CGCGCATTCCGTTTGGCACGTGGGGTATATGGTCAGCGTCAGGAAGGTGTGCAGATGATCAGAATCAAGCTGCCATTTGGAAAAGTTACTCCGGATCAGTTGGTAAGAATTGCGGATGTCTCAGACAAGTATGCTCATCATAACCTGCATTTAACAACCAGACAGGATATTCAGATTCACTATGTGAAACTGGAAAATGCTCCTTTGGTATGGGCTTCTTTGGAAGAAGAAGGAGTAACGACCCGCGAAGCATGCGGTAATACCGTAAGAAATATCACTGCATCGCCTGCCGCAGGTATCGATCCTAATGAGCCTTTTGATGTGACTCCATATGCCTATGAGCATTTCAGATTTTTCCTGAGAAATCCTATCTGCCAGGAAATGGGAAGGAAATTTAAAGTTTCCTTTTCTTCCAGTGAAGAAGATTCTGCTTTCGGATTTATGCATGACATAGGATTCATTCCAAAAGTAAAGAACGAGAATGGAAAAGAAGTGCGTGGATTTAAAGTTCTTGTTGGCGGAGGTTTGGGTGCGCAGCCTTTCTTTGCAGAGTTGGCCTATGATTTCCTTCCGGAAGATCAGACCATTCCTTTTATGGATGCGGCTATCAGAGTGTTTGACAGGTATGGAGAAAGAACCAAAAGAAATAAGGCGAGATTAAAATATTTAATAGGTAATATAGGTCTTCAGGAATTTATGAGACTGGTAGAAGGCGAAAGAAAAGCATTGAAGACCAAGTCTTATGTAGTGAACAGAAATATTATCGCTGAGCCGATCCCTTCATCTGAATCTTTCCATATTGTAGAACCTTCAGATAAAAAGAAATTTGATGCCTTTGTGAAGACCAACGTGTTTGAACAAAAGCAAAAAGGATTTTTTGGCGTCTACATCAAAGTATTTTTAGGAGACATGGCCACTGATACCGCCAGAGAGTTTGCCCAGATCATTAAAAAATATGCAAGCGACGATATCAGGATAACAGTCAACCAGGGATTCCTTTTAAAATATGTTCAGAAAGAAGCTTTACCTGCATTGTTCAATGAACTGGATAAACTTGGCCTTGCAGAGCCTGGATTTGACAGCACAGCAGATATTACTGCATGTCCCGGAACCGATACATGTAATCTTGGAATATCAAGCAGCACTGGTATCGCAGCAGAATTGGAAAGAATGATCAAGGCAGAGTTTCCTGATCTTATCTTTAATAAAAATATAAAAATCAAGATCAGCGGGTGTATGAATGCCTGCGGACAACATACCATCGGGAATATTGGCTTCCATGGGATGTCCATTAAAAATGGGGCTTACGTGCTTCCTGCCATGCAGCTCATGCTTGGCGGTGGGGTAGAGCCGGATGGCAGCGGAAGTTTTGCCGATAAAGTGATCAAGCTTCCTTCCAAAAGATGTCCTGATGCCGTAAAGCTTATCCTGAATGATTATGAAGAACACAGCAATGAGGGAGAATACTTCAATACCTATTACAGAAGACAGGTAGCAGCAGATAAAATGTATTTTTATAAAATGCTTAAGCCTCTTGCTGACCTGGCGACACTTAATGAGTTCGATTACATAGATTGGGGACATACAGAAAAATATGTAACCGAAGTAGGAGTTGGAGAATGTGCGGGAGCTATGGTAGACCTTGTTCAGGTAATTATCAACGAAACAGATGAGAAGCTTCAGAGATCCATCAGAAATTTTAACAATGGATCTTATGCGGATTCCATTTATTCTTCTTATGTCACCTTCATCAGCGGGGCCAAAGCATTGTTGATGAGCGAGAATATCAATTGCAATACGCATATCAGTATTATTAATGACTTTGATGAACATTTTATAAAGAAAGGTTTGTTAAGTGTACCGGGAGCAGATTTTGCAAAACATATTCTGAAAATGAATAGCCAGGAACCAACTAAAGAGTTTGCAGAAAAATTCCTGAGTGAAGCAAAAGATTTTGTGGCACAGGTAATAGAATTAAGAAAAAGACAGTTGGTAGAAAATAAATAATGAAGAAACCTAAGCTCACATTGGTAGGTGCAGGTCCGGGTGATCCGGAGCTGATAAGCGTGAAGGGAATGAAAGCCCTGCAGCAGGCAGACGTAGTGCTATACGATTCACTGGTTCACCCTGATTTGCTGAAGCATGCGCCTGAAGCCGCTCAGCGTATTTTTGTAGGGAAGAAAAAAAATGTTTGCCAGTTTCCGCAGGAAGAAATCAATCGTCTTATTGTTGACTGTGCTTTGAATTACGGGCATGTTGTAAGGTTGAAAGGTGGTGACCCATTCATTTTCGGAAGAGGTCACGAAGAATTAGTCTATGCTCAGACATTTAATATTGCAACAGAAGTAATACCCGGTATTTCAAGCAGCATTGCTGTACCTGAACTGCAGCTCATTCCTTTGACAAGAAGGGGAATCAATGACAGCTTCTGGGTGCTGACAGGCACGACAAGAGATCATGAGCTTTCAAAAGATATTGAAATAGCAGCAAGGTCAAATGCCACCGTGGTGATTCTGATGGGGATGACAAAGCTGGAAGAAATCACAGAAGTATTTAAGAAAGAAGGAAAAAATGAAACACCGGTAGCTATCATTCAGAATGGCTCTCTTCCTGAAGAGAAGATGGCAATCGGAACAATTGATACTATCTTTCAGATTTCTAAAGATCAGCAATTAAATTCTCCTGCTATTATTGTGATAGGCGAAGTAGTCAGCCTGCACAAAGATTTTGTAAAAGACCTGATCGAAGCCGATAAGAAAATTGCTGCTGAACAGGAGAAACCTGTAGTTAATCCCAAACTGAAAGATTTTTACAATAGACTTCTTAATAGAAAGTAATACTTATCATTGGTCATTAGTCATTAAATTATTTATAGGCCAGTGATATAAAGACAAATGACCAATGACTAATGATCAAAATTCCGGCAACCAGCTCTTTCCGATTTTCCTGAGATTAGATCAGCTGCAGTTATTAATTGTCGGAGGCGGCGCAGTCGGATTGGAAAAAGTTTCAGCCATTCTTAAAAATAGTTCCAACGCAAATATCACTTTAATAGCTCCTGAAATCAGGGAAGAGATTAAAGCACTCTCAGATAAATTTAAAAATCTAAAACTTATTCAAAGAGAATATCAGCTTTCCGATCTGGAAGGAAAAGACCTGGTTATTGTGGCTACCAGTCTGCATGAGCTGAATAAAAAAGTAAGGGAAGATGCTAAAAGCAAAAAGATATTAACCAATGTAGCAGACACTCCTGATATTTGTGATTTCTATTTATCTTCGGTAGTTAAAAAAGGCGATTTGAAAATTGCCATTTCCACCAACGGCAAATCTCCTACATTCGCAAAGAGGATAAGAGAAATGCTGGAAGATGTGCTGCCAGATGGAATGGATTCGGTAATGGATAATTTAAAATCAATCAGGGAAAAACTAAAAGGCGATTTTGAATATAAAGTGAAGAAGCTGAATGAGATTACTTCATTATTTAGGGAAAAGGGAAATTCGGATAAAAGTTGACAATTGGAAGTTAGCAATTTGTCAATTGTCAACTGCTAATTGTCAATTTGTGTATTATATTTAAGAATGTATAAAGTAAAATAATCATGAAAGAAGTAACCGTACAGGAACTAAAAGCAATGATCGATAATAAGGAAGATATTCAGATCATTGATGTGCGTGAGCCGGGTGAATTTAATGCTGCCAATATTCGTGGAGAGTTAATTCCTCTTAATACTGTTCCTCAAAATGTAAGTAAGTTCTCAAAAGATAAAAAAGTAATTGTGCATTGCAGAAGCGGAAAAAGAAGCGCCAACGCGATCAGTTTTTTAGAAGCAAACCACGGATTCCAGAATCTATACAACCTTAAGGGTGGAATCCTTGCCTGGAAAAATGAAATAGACAATAGTCTGAATGTATCTTAATATTAGTTGGCAATTGACAGTTGACAATAGGCAATAATTTATGAAACAATACTTCCTGAGATTATTAAAATATAATCAATGGGCCAATGCCCGGGTATTGGATTTGATTCTGAAAGAGAAAATTCGGGATGAAGAAATTATAAAATTATTCTCTCATATCCTCAATGCTGAGTTTGTCTGGTTGTCGCGTGCTTCTCTAAGAAAGGAATTGGAAAAAGGCGTATGGCAGATTCATAATCCTGATGAATTATCTGCGCTTATAAAACAAGTTGCCTCCGAATGGGAAACTTATCTGAATAACATTTCCGATAGTGATCTGGAAAAAATAATTCATTATTACACTACATCCGGACAACCTTTTTCTACAAGCCTGGCGGATATCATTGCCCATGTTATTAATCATGGTACTTATCATAGAGGACAAATCAACAAACTTGCGAGGGAAAAAGTTTTTACACCTGTAGTGCTTGATTATATTGTATTCGTGAGGGAATAAAAAAACGGTCGACAGTTTACGATGTAATACCGTGGACTGTCGACCGTTGACTGTGAACTATTATGCTCTGAATCTCAGGAACCCAAATGCAAATGAAAGAGCTGGTCCTTTTTGTCTGAAGTAAGTAACGGCATCTCTTGAAGCAAACCCAACTTCCCATGTTCCATGCTCGCCCACCACGAAAGTAATTCCAAGAGGGATATTTAATCTTTTATCATAGTTTCCTCCTGAAGCAAGGCCTCCTGATAATTTTAAGAACCTCAATACTTTAAAATCTGCACCAAGAGCCCAGTATGCTTTTTGTAAACTTCCAGGTTGATTGTTGACAGGGATGATCATGTCAAATCCTACTTCTGCTTTGTCTTCAAACTGATGACTTACTCCCCATCTTACCATCGTAGGTAATTTGGTTTTGATACTTTTTTCTCCCTGCCATTTGAATACGCCATCTTCTCCAGTGATCTTTTCTGCTTCAGAAAACATATTGTATCCATCAAAACCTCCGCTTGACATGTCTACCAGTAAAGTATCTTTTGCCGTATAGGCATTGCCATCCCAGGTAATAGATCCTAAGTTAGTAACAGCAACTCCCAGTTTTATTTTTTCTTTGTAGTAAAGATTCAATCCTATATCTGCGCCAAATCCTTTACCTACTGACTTCAATCCTGATCCATCCATTCGGGATGGGTTGTTGTTGGCCGCGGCGCCGAAATTAATATCAAATGCAGGTGAAAACGCTCCGTAAGAAGTAAGTTTGCCATCTTCTACCTGTATCTGCATGATACCATAACCTTGTATGTATTTCAATCCAAGTCCGCCGGCAATAGCAAAGGTTTCGCTTAGTTTAAATTCTTTTCCATAACTAAGAGCATATTCTCTGTAGGCCATCATGGAGATCTGTGAGCCTTCAAATAATTGAGAGAATAATTGTGGATTAGTTGTGAAACCTGCTACTATTCCTTGTGCATCGGCATAAGCATAATTGGAAGGTGTATTTGCAACTGTATCTCCATTTGCTAATGCCAATTGCTCGAAATAAGGAGCTTTCCATCCAAGAAACATGATATCAGACATGTTCTGATTGAAGTTGGAAAACCACCTTGCAGACTCTCTTATGTTAAGAGCAAAACCACCGATCTTATCATGCTGATAGGAAATTCCAAACCAGTTAAGATCGAAGTTTACCGCAAGATTTTGCCCGGCAAATTGATTGGCAGCATTTCTCTTTTGTTCATAAGTGAAATTAGAGCTTCCAAAATCTGTAATACTTTGTCTGAACTCAGATTTTTCCAGCGCTCCGGAATAAGCAGAGATACCAAATTCCATTAATCCAAAAGTCACATGCTTATTTTCATATGTTCTCTTGAATCCCAGGTTGGCAGGGTTGATTCCTGTGGTATGGTAATCAGTTACAAAAGTAGTGGCTGTACCTCTTCCTGCTGCGGTGAATACACTGAATTCCTGCTGTGCGTTCAGATTTAAGAAAGAGATAGAAAAAGCGAATAGAGTTAATAGTCTTTTCATATTCCAATGTTGTTTATACTTTCAAAAATATAATTTTTTAGGGATAAATAGAAATATCTAATTATTTCGGGTGAATACTTTCTTCTGTAAAGGCCTTACTATATAATAAAAAAGCCCTATAGCAGACCCAATGAGCAGAAATATGATGATTATATTAATATAATTTTTATCTGTATTGCCACGGAAAGCAAGCATTAGCTGCTGTGCCTGGGTACCTAACCATATAAATAATAGTGTCCTCGGAGCCATCCCGATGAAGCTCCCGGAAAAATATTTTTTTATATCTGCCTTTAAATAAGATAGTAACAGGTTCATCATTCCGAAAGGCAATACAGGTGAGAGCCTTGAAAAAATAATGATCTTTAATTCATTCTTTCTTAATTCAGAAGCTATGATCTGGCCTTTGCTACTATTCATGATTTTTTCCATCATTTCTCCTTTGTCAACAAATATTCCCAAAAGATAACCAAGCAGGCACGCACCCATGTAGGACAAGATTACAAATGGAATGGATGCCCAGCCAAGAAAAAAACCACTGGCAGTGGAGACAAAGGTGGTATGAGTTAAAGAAAAAGCCATGGTTAAAGTAGCACAGGCATAAAATACTATCCATTCAAACAAACTGTAACTCATAATCTGAGTTTCATACTTTATCATATAAGAAATGATAATAGAAGAAGAGATAAAGGGAAGTATAATAGAAATACACAGGGTGACTATAGCTGTTTTATTCATTTTTACAATCTTCAGTAATCCCATATCCGTTCTTTCGAGTCAGTGTTAATTTCTATAAATTGCATTAAATATAATCCAGTTTATATTAAGTGCAGAAGTTTTTAAAGGTTTTGTAGCTTTTTGTCGCAGTAGTCATCCGATGACTTACCCGATAATAATACTAAAAATTAAATTTTCCAGAAATCAGATAAGAAGTCATCGGATGACTTCCTTAAATAAATAAAATTAATTATGAAGTTCGGCACAAAAGTAATTCATGCAGGAGTAGAACCAGATCCTTCTACAGGCGCCATTATGACTCCTGTATATCAGACCTCTACTTATGTTCAGAAATCACCTGGCAAACATAAAGGATATGAATACTCCAGAACCCAGAACCCTACCCGTAATGCCTTGCAAAAAAGCATCGCGGCTCTGGAAAATGGCAAGCACGGACTTTGCTTTGCTTCAGGAATGGCGGCCATAGATGCCATTATAAGATTGTTAAAACCCGGTGATGAAGTAGTATCTACCAATGATCTGTATGGAGGGACTTATAGGATTTTTACAAAAATTTTTGAAGGCTACGGAATAAAGTTTCATTTCATATCCATGGAGGAAGCAAAAAATGTATCCTCATACATCAATGATAAAACTAAGTTGATCTGGATAGAAACCCCTACCAATCCTTTGCTGAAAATAATAGACATACACGCTATAGCGCAAATTGCAAAGAAGAAGAAAGTTCTTGTAGCAGTAGACAATACTTTTGCAACTCCATACCTTCAGCTTCCATTGGAACTGGGTGCAGATATAGTAATGCATTCGGTTACCAAATATCTTGC
>JAIERY010000115.1 GCA_019746425.1 Cytophagaceae bacterium | reverse complement strand
TCCATAGCCTGGCATTTTTCAAAAATATAATCCCAGTTTACTGCCTGCTCGGGAAATATTCCTACGTGCTTGAAAGAAGAGAGCCCGAGCCTGAATTGCAAGTTCAGTTTACCGCTGCTATAAGGCATGAACCATTGCTCTTTCATACCAGGCTTTTTAAGCCATTCTCCCTTTTCAGGGTTTTTGGGATCCTTCCTGAAAATTGCTGTAGAAAGTTTGTCCCATTCCTTTTCATTCATGGAAAAATCCCATACCGCCTGCGGTTCGGGCCTTGAAATAGTAAAATCTCCAAATTTTTCCAGTTTTTTGTAACCTCCGGAGTCCAAAAGCTCGTATGAATCCCATTGGGATGGTTTTAATAGAAGCATCTTTTAATTAATAAGAATTAGATTATTTAGTATTAAAAACTTAAGGTTTTTAGTTAATATTATATACCCTATGTCAAATTTGCGTTTGTTGAATAAAATTGCATTCTGGTGGCCTTTTAAGTACCGCTACCTGCTGATTATTGCGTTTGCCGTCACCACTATAATTATAATATCTTTTACTTTCAGTTTTAATCCAAGTAAGGAAAAAATAATCACTAATCCGGATTTTATTTACAATACCTGGAAAGTTGAAAAGCTTTACCGTAACGGAAAGCTGGTTATCAATTCCAGCAAATACAATAACCTGTATTTCCAGGTACACCGCGATGGAACTGCTGAATGGATCAAAGGCAATAAAAGATTAAAAGTACATGTAGTCATCAGTCCGGACGGCGGACAGATTATTTCCGATGATGGTATGAGAATGGAAGAAGTAGAATCTGTATTCGAACTCAAGCAAAATATTTTAAGATTCGGAAAAAGAAGCATCAACTCACACTATGAATATGTGATGACTGCAGCAGATGTGAGCGGGACCAACTTTTTTTAATAAACAGTTAACAATTGACAGTTAACAAATACCGGTTATAGAATCATTTTAGACTTACCCATAAAAAACATCCGCAGGGTTTTAAAGACCCTGCGGATGTTTTTTATTTGTCAATTGCCGACTGCCGACTGTCAATTTATTACGCCAGCCACCCTTTTACTTCTTCAATCGTCGGGTTTTTAATTTCAAGCTTCATCTTCTTTCTCATTCCGCAGATATCATTGAATAATTTATTAGGATTTGCTGCTTTCAGATCTTCCACTGAATTAATTCCGATTTTCTGAATCACAGGAATGATCTCTTTAGGAATTCCGAGCGCTACATAATCTTCTTCCGAAGCCTCTGCAATTTTCTGCTCCGGTCTCATCTGAGGAAAGAACAGAACATCCTGTATCGAAGGCTGGTTGGTCATGATCATCGTCAGACGATCAATACCGATTCCAAGTCCTGCAGTCGGAGGCATTCCATATTCTAATGCCCGTAAGAAATCTTCATCAAGCACCATAGCTTCTGTGTCGCCTCTCTTACCAAGTTCCAACTGTTCTTCAAATCTTTTTCTCTGATCGATCGGATCATTCAATTCAGAAAATGAATTACATATTTCCTTGCTGTTGCAGATCACTTCGAATCTTTCTACCAGTCCGGGTTTGCTTCTGTGCTTTTTGGCCAGCGGAGACATCTCCAAAGGATAATCAATGATAAAGGTAGGCTGAATAATATTCGGCTCACACTTGCTTCCGAATATTTCATCAATGAGTTTTCCTTTACCCATCGTATCATCTGTATCTATTCCTATATCTTTTGCAGTCTTGCGTAACTGTGTTTCGTCCATTTGGGAAATATCTACACCGGTATATTTTTTAATGGCGTCGAACATGGTAAGCCTTGGCCATGGTCTCTGGAAATTGATAAGGTTATTTCCGACTTTGACTTCTGTAGTATCATGAAGTTGTAAGGCTACTTTCTCTACCATCTCTTCTACCAGATCCATCATCCAGTAATAATCTTTATATGCTACATACAACTCAATCTGAGTGAATTCGGGATTATGGAATCTTGACATTCCTTCATTTCTGAAATCTTTTGAAAACTCATATACTCCATCATAACCTCCGACTATCAGTCTTTTCAGGTAAAGCTCATTGGCAATACGCAGGTACAGAGTCATGTCCAAAGTATTGTGATGCGTTTTAAAAGGCTTGGCCAGGGCTCCTCCATAAATAGGCTGTAGGATCGGAGTTTCCACTTCCAGGTATCCTTTGTTATTCAGATATGTTCTCATCGTATTGATGAGTTGTGTCCTTTTCAGGAAAGCATCTCTCACCTCCGGATTCACAATGAGATCTACATATCTCTGTCTGTATCTCTGCTCCGGATCTGAGAAAGCATCGAATGTTACCATTTTACCACTTTCATCTTCTGCATGCTTTACAATAGGTAGCGGCTTCAATGATTTGGAAAGAAGTTTGAACTCTCTCACGTGTATAGTAATCTCTCCTACTTCCGTGGTAAACACATATCCTTTGATACCTATGATATCACCTATGTCAAGGTGCTTTTTAAATACCGTGTTATATAAATTTTTGTCTTCACCCGGACAAATATCATCCCGTCTGATGTAGATCTGCATTCTTCCGGAAGCATCCTGAAGCTCAGCAAAAGAAGCGTTGCCCATAATTCTTCTGCTCATGATCCTTCCTGCAATCGATATGTTTTTATAATCGGTCTTACGCTTTTCGTAATTCTGAAGAATATCTTTAATGGAAACATTCACATGGAATAGTTCTGCCGGGTAGGGCTCTATACCTAATTTAATAAGCTCTTCCCTTGACTGTCTTCTGATTAACTCTTGTTCGCTTAATTGCATAATTCAAATGTCTTAATCTTACAAAAATAATTAAAAGTTTGAATTTTGAATGAGGATTTTTTGGATAAAAGATTATGCTGGCTTCAAAAGATTTATCCTGTGTACAGTATTTATTTCATTCGATGGCCTCAAATCATCGGATGAACACTTAAAAATCATGCTTCCTAAGGAACATAACCGCCAATTTAAAGGCAAAAAATTATAGACTTTGATATTTAATTAAAGTACCAAAAAGATCCGTCATCCCCTTGAAAAGGGATCGCATACTTCTGTACAAAACTAACCAATTACCAAAAATATAAGGCGCTGAATGCATGATATGATATTATATTCTAACAAATTCGAAGATCCCCACTTTACAGGGATAAGGGGATATGGTTTTCTCCTGTCTTCGCAGTTGGGTTTAGTACAACAAAAAATGCCGGCTCGAGCCGGCATTTTAATACTAAATCACTTTAATAATTAAGGCTGATAAGGCTTGTTGTGCGTGAAGATCGGATGATCGAATACTGCTCTTACAGAAGGACCTGGCAGCGTAGGTGAATCCGACAACAATACAAATCTTAATGCTGTAACCTTATTAGGCTTTGATGCACCAATGGTAGCATCAACCGGTAATAATTCTGTATAATTATAAGAGAGCAATTTCCATCCTGTCCAGTCAGGGCGCACATCTATCACTCTTGCTTCCACCCCATCTTCAAATAAGCTGATGCGAAGCCATGTATTGCTTGTTGTCGCAGGATCCCCATACACCATGATATTAAAGTAAACTTTAGCAGGATCTGCGTATAGTGGGAAGTATGTTCCATAATTTACATCTGCATTCTTTGCTTCAATAGTAGCAATGTCTACATAAGGACTTCCTCCTCCCTGCCAGGGTACTCCTTCCATTAGTACATAAGCGTTGCCATCAGGTTTGATATAAGTATTATCTGTATTCACTGTTGTTGGAAAATCCGTTGGCCAATTATTGGGATTCAATGGAGGGGCGCAGTAACATTGAAATTTAGTAGTCGCAAAATTACTTACCAGCACTCCGCCGGCATCAAGATTTTTTTGAGCTGCAATAGTAAGGTTTTGTGTATAGGTAGAAGTCGAACTCGCAAAGGAAAGCGTCGCTACTACATTCTCTGCACGGAAAGATGGCGCATCGTCTGCGGTTCCTGTCCACTCGCTGTTATATGCACCTATCTCTTTGCTGATGCCCGTGATGGTCTTTACGGCGCCGCTGGTCTGACCGACAAGCGTAATTGTCCAGATAGCATCATTTTCAAACCTGGCAGTGAAATATACTTTATTCCCTGCCGCAAAATTCGGATTGCTCATGTTTACCGTAAATGCCTGCGTCACTGTAACCGGACCATAAATACCGTTGATACCCGGTCCAATCTGTTCCGGTTTGTCACAGGCGCTTAGTATGGCTATGAGTAAAAAACTATATACTATTTTTTTCATAATCACTTTTTAAAAGTTCATATTGAACAATATCCAGATCTGGTTAATGGAATACGATGGTATTGCCGGAGTCGACTGTTCATTCATAAAGTAATGATCCTGTACAGTCAGATATGTATTTGCGCTGAATCTGTATTTCAAACCTACTCCATACAGCGTCTGACTTACATCCATAGTTCCTGTTGGTACCGGCACTGATATATTATTGTATTTATCTCTGACAGAAATAAATTCATTTCCTTTAGCAGTTAATATTTTTGCTCCTAACAAGAGATCAAGCTTTTTCAATACTTCAATCTCCAGTCCAAGATCCAGAAGGTTGCTGGTAAGGTCAATGCTTTCCAGCGAAGTCCCGCCCCTGGTTGTTTTCTCAAATTTATCTCCGGCGCTTACAATTATTTTTTTCTCGAAACCAATGAATTTATGGATGTTGAAATTCACTCCTCCGCCTGCGATTAAAAATTTTCTTTTCTCTGCAGATCCTTCACCTGATGGTTCAGACAATAAAGAGCTATAGGCATCTACCACAATTTTCTGTGCAGAGTCTTTATACACTACATTGAAATTTATCCCTGATCTGTTTGGCGTTGCTTTTCCATAAGGCTGGGCATTGGCATATATTGGGTTGAATGTCATTAAATAAGGAGTAATTCCTGCATTATACAAAGAAGGATCTCTTACCAGGTCAAAAGTGGTAATGTTTCTTGTAACAGGATTGAAAGGATCATTGCCATATATCGGGAACAAAGCAGGATCCTTGCTAAAATTAACTCTCTTGGACTGCGCTGCGGAACTGAAAAATTCCGGACCAACATACATATAGCTTGCCTTGAAAGAAAGATTAGCGGGCTTGAGATCAAATTTTGCTCCGGCTTCATAGAAAATATCATTCTTAGCTTTCGCTGTATCTTTAGTATAGACAAAGTTGGAATAACCTGCTTCACCGAAAATTCCCAGGGCCATGTTATCCTGATTCAGGATTCTGTAATCCAGTTCAAAGGATGTTACCGGATTTCTTAAAGCAGTATCTGAACCAATGGTAGCTCCTACTTCAAAAAGATTTACATAGTTGACAGCCATTTTCAGTTTTTCGCTCTGCGTGATCGTCATTCTTCCGCCGCCGTGATATCTTCCTGCAAGATCGAAAGTGCTTACTCTGTTTCTTAAGAAGAAAGCATCAAAGCGGATGCTGTCGATAAAAGTTTCCTGGAATGCCAGCGCAAAATTGGTATAAGCTCCCTGCTGCCACCAGTAATTGCCCCTGTTAAGGTTTTCATAATAAGTATAATCTCTTCGCAGATCACTGAATACTCTTCCTTCATTGGCAGAGCCTTCAGCATAATTATTATAAAAAGTATACGGCGACAATTTAAGATACATATCTCCTACCTGGTAGTTCAGGAATTTTCCAACGATACCTTTTACATATGCCTGTCTCAACAGAGCGCTGGTACCAGATCCGAAAAATCCACCCAGGTCGCTGCGCAATCTGACGATGGCGACAATTTCTGTTTTTTTATCAGGGTTGATGTTTACTCCTAAATCCACAAGCACATGCCCTCCGCTCGTATTGTCTATATTAAGAGTATCTTCTTCTCCAAGTTTATTATTCTGTTGAAGCGCACGGGCATAAGCTCCGAATTTAATCTTATCGTCTTGCGCAAAAATCGTAAACGAGTTTAAGAGAACAAAAAATAGGATAATGATCTGCTTATTCATTGTATATGTATTTTTCATGATTCTTCTTTAAAAAAATATTTTTAACTCAATTGTAGCTTCGTGGCCATTAAATTTTTCATTGTCAAGATTTTTATCCTCGTAAGAGAACCATCTTTGTCTGAAAAATAAAGTTGTCTGGTTGCTTAATGCAATATCGCACCCAACCCCGAGCGCTTGTCCCACCTGGTCTCTTGGCTTGCCGCTCGTCGGACTTAGTTCTGTGTTCTGATTCCCCTGGATCCTTTCTAATCCTGTGTAGAAAGAGAAAATGAAATCCCTGGTGAGCTGATAATAAAATTCTGCTTCATGGAACTGTCCTCTCACATAAGCATCATCATTGAACTTAGTAATCAGACTGAATCCGTTTTGCACCGAGTTATACGAACTTAAGTAATAGAAGAAGAAGTCCTTTCCGAAAATCTTTTCTTTGAACTTAAGCTGAACATCTAATGAGTTATAATGTCTTTTGAACTGCGGCCCGCCTGTAGCAAGTGTATCGGTAAGTCTGATCGTTTCATAAACTCCTCTATACACCAGGTTTGCTCTGTTATAAGGACCAAAAGCAAGGGGGGTACCGTTAAAGAAGAGAGGAAGTCTTCCCCAAACGATTCCGTTAATTCTATGACCAACATTGATGGAACCACCGTGTGGCACTCTTTCTATATCAGATGATATCTGAGTACCTAAAGATAATATCACTTTCCAGAATTTAATTTCAGTGTTTAAAGCTCCGCCTCTTCTGTTATTGGCAAGATCTCCTACGTTGTCGAGCCCGCCACCAAATGGAACAAAGGTGTTAGCGCTACCGGCTCCGCCTCCATCATTAACTGCTCTTACAGTAGTGTTGCTGAAGTTGGCAACGTTGCTGGTGAAATTATAACCTATCTGGAAATATCTTAGTGAGAATGGGATCTTGGTCAGTTTTTTAGGAAATGAAAGATCTACAATAATTCCTTCGCTGAGATCACCGTTTTTATAAGGAATAGAATCTTTGTGATAAGCTCTTCTGTCTATATGTCTTCCCACCCCAATTTCACCGGCTAAAGTTATTCCCTTGTAGTTATAAGAAAATTCTGTTGTTCCAATGTTCCATTCAAGACTGTTGATGGCATTGATGCTATCCAGTTTCAGATAGCTATTGAAGGTGTTAAGGCTTATATAATTATTATTCTTTAAGTTTTTCTTAACCCTCACACCGATATTACCTGCAGGGCGCACAAAATTTTCTCTGAGTATGCCGGCAGTGTTTGGCGTTTTACCATAAAAGACATCTACATTGGTATTTATTTTTGGTACGAATG
>JAIERY010000179.1 GCA_019746425.1 Cytophagaceae bacterium | reverse complement strand
TTTCTTGAATCAACAAAAATAAAACTTATAGAAATAAATATATCAGATGTTCCCAATAGCCATGAGGCTGGCAAAAATCTGGCGAATAAATTACTGGCTGAAGATTTGGCTCATATCCTTGTAATTTCAGAGGGAATAAGTGTAAACGGCAACAAATTAGTAGAAGGTTTTAATGCTGTAATCCCCAAACACATTGCCGTGACTGGAGGTCTTGCAGGTGATGGCGCTGATTTTAAAAAAACAGTAGTTGGCTTAAATAAGACTCCTAAAGAAGGAAATCTTGTTGCCGTAGGTTTTTATGGAAAAAAAATAAAAGTAGGTTTTAGCTCTATGGGGGGCTGGGATCCCTTCGGCCCGACTAGAATTATTACAAAATCCAAAGACAATGTATTGTATGAAATAGACAATAAATCAGCCTTAGATCTTTACAAAACATATTTAGGAGATACTCACTCCAAAGGATTGCCTGGTACCGGATTATTATTTCCTTTAAGCATTCAGGAGAAAGATGATATTCCTCCAATTGTAAGAACCTTGCTTGGAGTAAACGAAAGTGAACATAGTATGACTTTCGCAGGGGATATGCCTGAGGGTTCTATGGTACGCTTAATGAAAGCCAATTATGACAGACTTATTGAGGGTGCATGTGAAGCTGCAGAGAACAGTCGCCAGCTCATGGACAACGTACCACCACAATTGGCTATACTTGTCAGCTGCGTAGGAAGAAAGTTGATTTTAAATAAAAGAATTGAAGAAGAAGTAGAAGGAGTTCAGGATGTTATTGGAAGCGATACAACAATTACCGGATTTTATTCGTACGGGGAAATAGCTCCATTATCAAGAAAACATAATTGTCAGCTTCACAATCAAACTATGACTATTACCTTATTATCTGAAATAGAATAAAATTTTATTGCCTATGGATTCTTCTAATATTGAAATAAAAAACAGACTGTTAAAACGTCAAATAAACAGACATATTAAGAATAATGAATCTCTATCCGCAGAGCATCAGGCTTTATTTCAGGAAATAGAAGAAACATATGCTCATTACGAATCAGACAGGGCATTGCTTGAAAGAGCAATGGATTTAAGTTCTGAAGAATTGAGAGAACAAAAAGAGCAAATCAAAAAAATTAACGATCAGCTTGCCGCTAAAAACGTGCAACTTCAGCAAAGTCTTGATGAAGTCACCAAAGCCCGTACTGGCAAAGCAGCCACCACCATTGTATTGGTAGTCGGCCTGGCACTTTTTATAGTTTCTGAAACAATAGATTATGAACTTGCCATTTTAAGTAAATTCCCGATCTTAATACTTATACTAATGAAGTTCCTAATTGCCTGCCTTTTAAAACCTATTGAATCAGGTCTTGAATCTTTCATGTTAAAAAGAGCTCATAGAAATGCTCACTTGAAGCCCAGCATAATCTAAATTCAATTGTTAATAAAAAGACTTTTCCTGTTAAACCAATTATCTTTTTCAGGGTTATATAGATTACTTCATTCTAGTCCCATGGAAAAAAAACTCAAAGGAAAAAAAATTGCCATCCTTCTAAACGATGGTTTTGAGCAAACGCAGCTTACCAGCCCTATGACTGCTTTAAAAAATGAGGGCGCGGAGGTAACGCTAATTTCCAGGGAGAAAAGAATCACCGCATGGGACGAAGACAACTGGGGCGGACAATTTTGCACCGATGTATTGATCCACAAAGCCAAAGCGGAAAACTACGATGCTTTATTTTTACCGGGAGGAGTTTTTAATCCTGATGGAATGAGAACGGAAGAGTTTGCTTTAAAATTCGTACAGCATTTTACTGAATCAAAAAAACCCATAGGCGCAGTCTGCCGCGGCACCTGGATACTCATAGAAACAAAATCTCTCAGAGGAAAATCACTTACTTCTTTTCCTTCCATCAGAACAGATCTTGAAAATGCAGGAGCCACATGGCTTAATGAAGAGGTGGTGGTGGATAATAATTTAATCACCAGCCAGTCTAATCTTTCTTCTTTTAATAGTAAAATGATTGAGGTGATTGCTGCTAAGTCAACGGTTATCAGTCAATAGTCCACGAGAAATAACCCCTAATCCCCTGAAGGGGACTACCCTCTAACATATATCCATATTAATTATATGTGTTAGAGGATAGGTCAAATTAAAATTCCAGAAAAGCTTATTACAAAGAAAGTCCCCTTCAGGGGATTTAGGGGTGGACTGCATAGCGAAGCCAGATCGACACTGCCAATGTCCAACAAGTTTCCCCTAAAGGGACAAGCCTCCTGAATGACAAGGATTGAGCGTTCTGCTATAATTTTATAACCAGATCTTACCCTTGCTGTCATCCTGTAAGGATCTTGTCGTTGAAGTGTGTTGAAGATAGTAATTAATGCGAAGTTAAAACGGAGGCAGATTACTTGTCGACGACTTCGAGTCGTCAGACAAGTATAGCTTACTGCCAATGTCCAACAAGTTTCCCCTAAAGGGACAAGCCTCCTGAATGACAAGGAGGAAACATTCTGCAAAATATTATTTTTTATTTCTCACCGGCATCCATATCTCCTCTTCTGACTCCGGATCATTGTTTTTATATTTTTCTCCCAGTATTTCAAAATGCGGTCGGTCATCCAGTAAATACACTGAAGCGGGAAGCCAGGTGGAGAAAATATATTGATATATGCTGTGGTCTGTGTTTAAGCCTTTGTAGAAAAATACGGCATACAGTCCGGGTGGTAATGTATAGGTTTCCATTCCTTCAGGAACAATGCTAAAGTCTTTCACTTCCACAGCCGCCCACTTTTCAAATTCTGCAGCCGGGTTAAAGTTTTTGAAATAAAGAGGATCGTAGATTGACATGGAAATTAATTCCGTAGTAAGATTATTTTTTATTTCTCTCCTACTAGGCATGAAGCTTCTCCACAATTCTCCCGTTTTATTATCGGACAAAGACATTTTAATTTTTTTGCCTATTAATTTTTTTTCGATGGATGTTTTGATTTTGGGTTGCATGTTTAAGAAGTGATGAATGGCTTTTTTCGATAGTCGTTGGAAACAAAGACCATACAAATTATTTAAGTTGAAATACGTAATTTTCAGCAACGCATTCAAATATGTTATCGCGCAAAAAAAATATATAATGTTTAAGATTTTCACTGATTGAGCTTAATACAATTGCATCTTTTGGAAAATCAATTTGCCAATCGGTATCTAGAAGATAAAATTCTCCCCATGGTATTCTTGGTATTTATAACGATGTTGTCCCTTATAATATCCTTCATTATTCATAGAGCTAAATGAGTATTTATGACAATTATTAAAAGTTAGTTACCCTATATCGTTTTCATTGAATTTATCAAAAAGGAAATAATTTAAGTTAAATTCAAGTATCGCAGCACTTTCATTTAATAACAGAGAGGACTCTGGAGCATTAGGATCTGCATTCCAATCTTTATTTAGCTTAGCATATTTCATAAATTACCCTTCACGCTGAGTGTAATACTGGATAAAACAAATGTAATTAAAATTTTAAATAGAGCGAATTACTTGTCAGACAACTCAAAGCCGTCAGACAAGTAAAACCATGAGATGCTACCAGTATCCAACGAGGTTCCTCCTGAATGACAAGGGGAGAGTCGATTGTAAATCGTGATCTAAAACTTAGAAAGCAGCTTCTGGAATACTTCCGTGGATTCTATTTCAGAAGCACTGGCGGGGATATCAGAAATAAACACAGGCCATTCATTTTTATCTTCCTGTATTCTTCCATGTGAGCCTTTCACCAGTGAGGCATCAAGAGGAATTAAATCCATCAGCGTTCTGAAGCCGAGTGTTTTTTTAAAAAGCTTCATACCTATGACAGGAACGGGAAATTTTATTTGAGGATTTAAAAATAATTCCACAGGATCATAACCGGGTTTGCGGTGAATGTCTACCGTACGTGCAAAGTCGGGCGCTTTGCTGTCATCGTTCCAGTAGTAATAAGTAAACCATGAATCTTTATCCGCGATCACGACAAGATCACCGGCACGCTCATGGGAAATTTTATATTGTTTTTTACCTTCTTCGTCCAAGACCTTCTCCACTCCTACCGTGCCTTCCAGTAATTTTTTCACAACGGAGATCTTCGATTGATCTTTCACATATACATGCGCCACCTGGTGATCGGCTACGGCGAAAGCAGCACTCTCTCCTGCATCCAGCAATTCCAGTCCGTTCTCTTCTCTTATCTGAATATAGCCGGCAGATCTTAGTACCCTGTTCAAATGCACCGGACGAGTCACTTTGGAGATTCCATACTCAGAAAGCACGATCACCGAACAATTCTTTTTTTCATAAAAAGAAATCAGGTCGCTGCATACTTTGTCAATCGCTGAAAGATCTTTCTCTATTCCTTTCCCATCAGGACCGATACGTTGAAGATTATAATCGAGATGAGGTAAATATATTAGAGTAAGATTGGGCTGATGCTTTTCTTCCACTGCTTTGGAAGCTTCAGCGATCCATTGAGAAGATTTGATGCCTGCTTTAGGTCCCCAGAAATCAAAAAGAGGGAATGTGCCTAATTTATTTTGCAGCTCGTCTCTTAAATTTGCCGGCATCGTATAGATATCAGGAATTTTTCTTCCGTCGGCTCGGTACTGCGGTCTCGGCGTGACTGCATAATCCACCGTGGAATACATATTGTACCACCAGAATAAATTTGCGCAGGTAAAAGAAGGATTTTTTTTCTTTAGTATCTCCCAGATCTTGGGAGCCTCTACCAGTTTGTTGGATTGCTTCCAGAATTTTACTTCACATTCGTCTTCAAAATACCATCCGTTCCCTACAATGCCATGCCCCCCCGGAAAAGCGCCAGTGAGATAGTTTGCCTGTGCCGTACAAGTCACTGCGGGAAATGCAGGCCTTATATACTGAAAGCTTTTTTTCTCCATCCACTTTTTCAGAAATGGAGTATTATTTCCTATTAATGATTTTGTTAAACCAACTACATTTATAACTACAACTCTACTCATTTGCAGGTATAGTGACTTCGAGATAATTTAAAACCCATTCCAGCTCACGGGCAATGGAAGTATGAAGCTCAACCTTCATATCTGCAGGAAGCACTTCCCATGTATATGTCTCCACTTCCAGGTGATCGGTATATTTTTTTTCTTTCAGAATATCCAGCACCTTTCTCACATCTTCCTGTGTAGATTGCAGCCTTCCGTAGCTTTCCATAAATACAGGTACGTGAAAATGTGTACGCCATTCTTTGTTCGCAATATCAGAGGCCTCTTCTATCGCGGCAGGCAAATCCCTGTACTGTGTGATCTTATTATTGTAATCTTTCTCCACCACCTGGTGCAGGTATGTTTTATCATTGAATTTTCCCAGCTCTGCCAGTATGGATTTATTTTCATTTTTATCTGCAGAGAAATTTACTTTCAAAGCCGAGCTGATCTGCACCTTACCTATTTTTATCTTTTCTCTTTCAAAAAGGTCAAAGCAATCTTCATGGTTTTCGTACTCCAGGGCAAAATGACAAATGTCATAGCATATTCTTATATGCGTGCGGATCATTGCCACTGCAGTTTCCTCAGTGACAGAAAGCTTTTTCACCAGGTATTCTGCGCCCCATTTCAACAACTCATTGTTGAAAAAATAAACTGCCTCAAAAGAATTTTCAATCAGCCCATCAGGCTCCGGTTCAATATCCAGGTGTAAAATTTTGCCGCTGTCTCTCCTGATATTCGCCATTTCTTCCACTACCATTGCAAGATTAGCGGCTGCATTCTTAAAAGTAAATTTTAATTTTTTACTGTCATCGCCTATCCACGGCTTATAGCTCAAAGGAGAAGTGCTGATACCTCCTTCCATTCCTTTTGGCAACAGTACAGACAGTATCCGGCAAAGACGTTTGGTATATTCTACCCTTTCTTTCGTTGTCCAGTCGGGTTTATGAACATCGTCTTTCACTACTTTATTATGAAATATTCCATAGGGAAAGCCATTCATGGTGAACACATACATGTTATTCGCCTTCAGCCAGTCTTTCAGCTTCAATAAATTATTTTCTTCCAGTAATTCCTTGCTGGTATAATCGGAGAGGCGCAATCCTATTCCAAAAGGATTTTCAGGAGAAACAGTATTCTTCACTTCTCCCAATACACTCTTAATGCTCTCAAACAATTGCTCCCATGATTTTTCCGCATGGATGTTGGTGCAATAAGTAAGATGGTAATTATTGTTTATGATCATAGCTCAGCTTGCTTTACTTAAAAGGAAAAAACTACTTTCGTCCCCTGCTTCATCTTCCAGGTGCTTTTGAAAATTTTTCAGAATAATTATGGAATCGAGTACCTGTTTTTTATCTATTTCATTTACTTCAACGCCTTTACCAATTTTCTCCAGGAGCATAATGGTTAATTTTCCTCCCAAATGCTCCCTGAATTCTTCCAATCCTTTCAGTATAGGGTTTTCATCATTCATCACTTTTCCCAGTTCTTCGTCATACAGCTCAAAACCTAATCCGGATAACAGGGATAAAATCGCTTTCCACTCCACGAGGTTTAATCTTTCTGACAGAAAAGATATGGTTGCATCTAATGCGATACCTATGGCAACCGCTTCACCATGTTTTATCCTGTTGGACGTTAACTGTTCCAGCTTATGGGCAGACCAGTGACCGAAGTCAAGCGGACGGGAAGAACCTCTCTCAAAAGGATCGCCTTGCGCAATGTGATTCATGTGCAGTTCAGCACAACGGAAGATAAGCGCTTCCATAGCAGCCATGTCCCGCTCTACCAGTGCTTCGGCATTGGATAAAATATTAGAAAAGAAATTTTTATCTTTTATTAGCGCCACCTTTACTGCTTCCGATATTCCTGAACGCCAGTCCCTGTCTGAAAGCGTTTTTAAAAACAAGGTGTCGTTGATCACTGCGTAAGGCGGTGAGAATGTGCCAAGAAAGTTTTTCTTCCCAAATGCATTGATCCCGTTTTTCACTCCAACGCCGGAATCATTTTGTGCCAGCACTGTAGTAGGAATTCTTATATGCCTTACTCCTCTATGTGCAATAGTAGCTGCGTAACCCACCATATCCAACACAGCACCTCCGCCAATCCCTGCGAGGAAGGAATGACGGCATAGCTTATTTCTTTCTATGGCATCCAGGACTGTCTGCAGGTGATCTGTATCATTCTTCACCACTTCCCCGCCCGGA
>JAIERY010000049.1 GCA_019746425.1 Cytophagaceae bacterium | reverse complement strand
ACTGCGCCGCCTTCCATTTCCACACATAATACTTCCGGTAAGTCTGTTCTTATTTTATTTAACTGAGCAGATGATTTTATAAACTGATCCCCGCAGCATATTTGTCCGCTGTAAATAGTAGGTTTATGTAAAGAAAATATTTCAATATCGTCTTTATGAATATACTGGTGAAAATCATTTGCAAGAAAATCTTCGCAACAGCAGACTGCTTTACTCACAAGGGAAGCATCACATGGAAAAAAACCTTTTTCCAGCAAGGGTGCTTCAAACTGGGGCCACATGGGCCTTGCATCCAGGTCATGCTGCATGGCTTCGGTAGCAACTACAATATCTCCCAGCTTAAGATGAGGAGCGATGGCTCCTGCCACACCGGTTACGATTAAATGGTCGATTCCGAATTTCTCGATCATCACTGCAGCAGTGACGGATGAAGCAACTTTTCCTATCCTCGAAAGAGCTACTACGCAATTTTTTCCGTTAAGAGATCCCAGGTAAAATTTTCTTCTGCCTGATTCATAGACGGATTCTACTTCCATCTTTTCAATGATCAGGTCAATTTCTTCTGGCATGGGCGCCAGTATTCCGGCAAGCATATTTAAGTAGTTTATAGTAAAACGAAATGAGTACAAAAATTATGAAATATATTTGTTAATTTTAAATGTATAATCTTAAAAATCTCTCCGCACCTGAAAATACTTCCCATGAGCAACATTGAATCAGAAATCAAGCAGGTAATAAGGAACATCCCTGATTTTCCCAAACCGGGCATTACTTTCAAAGACCTCACACCCATGTTAAAAGATCCAGAGCTCTGTAAAAGAGTGGCAGGTGCTTTTTGTGATAAGCTATGTAAGCTTTCACCCGATGCGTTGGTTGCGCTGGACAGCCGCGGATTCTGGTTTGGTTTAATGCTCGCTTCCGAATTAGGCATTCCTATGATTCCTATCAGGAAAGAAGGAAAGCTTCCTTATAAAACCATTGCTCAGTCTTATAATCTCGAATATGGGACGGCTAAAGTGGAAATGCATATTGACGCGCTTAAGAAAGGATGGAAAGTAATATTGCATGATGATCTGCTGGCAACAGGAGGAACGGCTGAAGCAGGGCCCAGGCTGGTGCAGCAGCAAGGCGGACAGTAGCAGGATATGCTTTTATGGTAGAACTTTCTTTTCTCGAAGGAAGGTCAAAATTAAATCCTTTTTGTAAAAAGATCACGAGTCTGGCTGTTTATTGAAAAGAACATCTGGTTTCGTCATTCCCGCGTAGCGGGAATCCCTGACTGCTGTCAGGCAGGCCGTCCTTTTGTATTCATTCGAAAGAATGAGTCATCTGTATGCATCATAGATATTTTACAGACATAGTTAAAATAAATCTCTTAGTAGAGATTCCCGCCTACGCGGGAATGACGTTGGAATGGCATCATTCCTCAACAATTCTCCCCATCCACATCACACGACTCTCCTGTAACAGGTGCCTCATTGGAAATCTGCTTCAGGGCATTGACAAATACTTCCGCAGGCTGCGCCCCGGTAAGACCATATTTATCATTAATGATGTAAAAAGGAACACCGGTCACTCCCATATTTCTGTTATGTTCTTCTGCTTCCTCAACTTCGCGAATGCCCGTATCACTTTTCAGCATAGCTTTTACCTTTGCTTCATCCAGACCGGCTTTTACAGCGACCTTGATCAGATTTTCTTCTGTTGTCAGATCAACACCTTCTTCAAAAAAAGCTTTGAAAAAAACTTCGACTGTTTCTTTGTCTTTATTTTCCTGTGAAGCGAGCCAGATGATCCTGTGCGCATCGAGGGTATTAGGAGATTTTTCCTGTTTGTCAAGATTGAATAGCAATCCTTCTTCCGACGCTACATTGGAAACATGTTTGGTGAGTTGTTCGAAGCGGCTGTCGCCGCCGAACTTTTCACTCAGGTAATTTTTATAGTTATACCCTTTTTTCGGTATAGCAGGATTCAATTCAAAAGGATGATATTTTATTTCAAAATCAAAATCATTTTTCAACTCATCTACCGCTTTTTCCAGTCTGCGCTTTCCTATATAACACCAGGGACAAACAACATCTGAAACTATATCTATTTTAATCTTAGGTCTGGCCATCTTTTAAGTTTTATTATAACAGATAACAAATATAAGACTTACATGGGTTCCGAAGGTTGATCTGGATCAAGACTGTAATATTTTATTCCCTTCCCCCGCACATCCTCACGATCTTCGGATTAAAGATTCCTATTACTTCCACCAGCTCTTTTTGATAATCCATCACTTTCTGAATATCCTTATAAGCCATCGGCGCTTCGTCAAGATCTCCACCCATTAATTCTACTCCATATTTTTCAAGAATCTGTCTCAGATCTTTATGGGTAATATTTTGTTTTGCTTTGCTTCTTGACATCAGCCTTCCCGCTCCGTGTGAAGCAGAATTGATCGAATCTTTATTTCCTTTTCCCTTTACAATAAAACCCGGAGCAGTCATGGAGCCGGGAATAATTCCGAACACACCTTTTCCAGCAGGAGTGGCTCCTTTTCTGTGAACGATCACTTCTTTTCCGCCACCAAGTTTTTCTTTCCATGCAAAGTTGTGATGGTTCTCTACCATTGCAAGGTGTCTTTGCCCCAGTGCTTTGGAAATTCTCTTATGGATCTGGTGATGACATGCAGAAGCATAATCTCCTGCAAGATTCATCGCCAGCCAATACTCCTGGCCTTCTTCTGTATTTAAATCCAGCCACGCCAGATGTTTTGCATCAGAAGGAAGCTTGCATTTGTCCATGGCAAGCTTGGTATAATACCTTGCGATTTCCGCGCCTAATCCTCTTGAACCGGAATGGGATAATACTGCAAGGTATTTTCCAGGAAGTACATTAAATTCATTTTCAGTCAGAATTTCTGCCGTGCCAAACTCCACAAAATGATTTCCGCTGCCGGATGAACCGATCTGTGAGCAAGCTCTGTCTTTCAGGTGCTTTACAATTTTTATGGTAGAGAATTCTTCTCTCTCCAATACAGAATCGTCTTCAGGCTTTTTAAAGACAGCGCTTCCGAATCTTGTATTATCCTGAAGTATTCTCTTTAACTCTGATTTTTTCTGTTCCAGATGCGCAACAGGAAGATCATAAAGTGTCAGACACATCTTGCAACCTATATCTACGCCGACGCCGTAAGGGATCACTGCATTTTCAGTCGCTAATACTCCGCCGATAGGCAGGCCGTATCCCTGATGTGCATCGGGCATTAAAGCTCCTGCTAAAGTTACAGGCAACTTCATCGCGATTTCCATCTGGTTCTTCGCGCCTTCTTCAATGTCCTGGCCGCCGTAAGTTTTGTATTCAAGACGACTGGGGTTTAATTCAATCATCTCTTTCTTCTCCGTCTTGTTTCTTAATTCATACACAACCCTTCCAAGCACTTCATCCTTCTCATATTTATCAGGATGTTCGTAAAGATCTTTCATAAGATCCAGCTTGAAAGTTTTACTTTTATTTTTATAGAATCTGTCCAGCGTGGCGACGATAACACCTATCACCCTCCCTTCAGGAAATCCTATTTTTCTTAAATCTTTTCCTGATAAAACTTTTGTGCTCATAATTTTTATGTAAAATCCAAGCTTCAATATTCAAATGCCAAATGAGGTATGTTTGATTTTTGTGTGTTGGAGTTTGTTTTTTTATTTATAATTTCATTTAACCACTCCTCCGTCTAATGATCGGAAGAGTGGTATGTTAAACCTCGACCACTGGCTTTCCGATAAATGTTTCTTCAGCCAGGGTAATTCTTTCACCTTTTTTTCTTGGAGCAATTCCAAGTAACAAGTGTGCAACATCACCAAAGGTTTCATTATATAAGAACCTTTTTGGATACTTTAAAATTCCTCTCAGTAAGTTCATTACATACTCTTTTTGATCTTCAGTGTAAGTTTCAGAAATTTTTCTGATGACCAACCCGATAACTTTTCCCTGAGGATAACCGATTTTTAATAATTCCTGTCCTGTTAAAATTAGAGCTTTCATTTTTTCAACCCATCCTTTCTAAAAATTTATTTTACTAATGGATCGGGTTGTTAAATAAAAAACCCGATCGTTTCTGACCGGGTTTTCTAAAATGAGCTGATCCTATTTTAATAATAGACTGCTTCTTTCAGAAAACCCGAAAAGTGATAATGCCTTGGCATATTTGCCAGGACACAAAATTGACTACGCTTCATATTTTTTACTTTATATACTTGCATTTTAAGCATTAAAAACAAAAAACCCGAACTGTTCAGGGGTTCGGGCTTGATATATTGTTATTAAAACATATCTAGTAAATGCACCCGAACCAGTTATGGCCGCATCTGCTGTGTAAATGATATGTTTTATTTTTCGTCATTGTCTTACAAATGTAGAAGGAAAATTTTTATCCTTCCAAATAATTCTTAAAAAATATTTCAACTATATATTTTTTGAATGCCTAAGGTAACCTGAAGTGGATAAAATTATTTACTTTGGAATACTGATTAGTGAGCAAAGTCCCCTTTAGGGAATTTAGGGGTTTTAAATCAAAAACTTTTCCCCAACCTTCAGCTCTGCTAAAAACTTCTTCTCAAGATTTTCTTTTAACATCTTTATCGGTTCGCCCAATGGCTCATCGGCCAGGTCAAAAGTGCCATAATGCATGGGAATGAATTTTTTTCCTTCCATATCTCTGAATGCCTGGATTGCCTCAATCGGATTTATGTGCGATTGCTTCATTAGAAATTCGGGTTTATAGGCGCCGATGGGAAGAATACATATATCAGGATTGCCCATTACTTCTTTTATTTCTTTAAAATGACTTCCATAAGCAGTGTCTGCGGCAAAAAATATTTTATGAGCATCAGTTTCTATCATGAAGCTTCCCCATAAGACTTCATTAAAATCATTTAATCCTCTTCTGTGCCAGTGTAATGCTGGTAGGAAAGTGATTTTAATATTTTTTATATCGTATTGCTGGTACCAGCCTGCTTCCTGGAATTTAATTTTTTTTGAAATGGGCCTTATCAGCTTTTCACATTGCAGCGGACCTAACACAACCGCCTGTTGATTTTGGGCAAATATTTTTTTGAGAGAGTATTCATCAAGGTGATCTCTGTGGCCATGTGATAAAAGAATAAAATCAATATTTCTGATATCGGCAGCCTCGCAGGGGAAGGCTGCTTTCCTTTTAATAATTGACAAGTCGGCCAGCACCGGATCAATCAAAATATTTACTCCATTGGCTCTGATAAAAAATGAAGCATGGCCAAGCCATACAATTACATTTTTCCTGCTTTCAAAAATTTTTGAATCATGAATTACATCCAGTCTGAAATTTTCTTTCTTTTTATCCTTTTTCTGAGGATTGCGTGATACAAACCATCTGAAGACATTTTTAAAGGAAGCATTGGTGTCAGGCCAGGGATAATTTGAAAACTGTCCCTTTTCGTACAAATTACCGGGATAATTTTCTTTAATGGTAATGAGTTGTGGATTCCAGAGGTATTTCTTCATAACTATTAAAATGAAAACTTAAATCTAATTGTTTAATTTGCTAAAATAATATTCAATTTCTCTTTTGCACAATAACTATCATTTAATCCGCATTCTTACCAGGGAGCTGGAACCTTTGCTGAAAGAAGCTGTTCTTGTGGAAGCCTATAGCCACAATAAAGAAGAGGCGGTTTTTTCTTTTATAACCAGAAATAATAAAGAGTTTTACCTTGTAGCCAATCTCGGTTCTGAATTTTCCTGTATTTATTTTCCTGAAGTACATCAAAAGCCAAAAAGAAAGTTTGCAAATATTTTTGGAGAGCTGTATGGTCTGAAGGTGCAGAAAATTATTCAGGCAAAAAACGATCGTTTGTTTGTCATCCAGCTGGAAGGGCAATATAAACTGGCATTTAAATTATATGGCAACCGAAGCAATGTATTGCTTCTCAAAGAAGACAAGCTTGTTAAGCTTTTTAAAAATAATTTAAAACAGGACTTGTCATTTTCCCTGGAAAGCATTGACCGGTCCATAAATGTTTCTCTGGATTATTTTAAAAGCAATCATGCGGATTGGAAAAAAGTATACTTTACCCTGGGAGATATTGCAGGAAAATATTTTGATACACTCGGTTTTTCTTCACTGAAAGAAGCAGAGCAACATAAAATAATTCAGGATGCCTTTACTGCTCTCGATATCCCTTCTTTTTACATTACAGACCTAGGAGGAAAGATTGTTTTATCGCTTTTTAAAATTGGTAAGGTATTGAGTTGCCATTCTTCCGCGATAGAGGCCTTGAATCATTTTTATGTGTCCCATTTTAAATACAATCATTTTGAAGGCTTAAAGAAAAAGATTTTTGAAAAGATTAACGTCCAGATCAGGTCTTCTCTGGGCTATATTCAAAAATCTTCTCTAAAAAAAACGGAATTGGAAAGTGAATATCCCCTGGAAAAGCTGGCAGATGTCATCATGGCGAACCTTACCAATATTCCTGCCAATGCTGAAAAGATAAAACTTTTTGATTTTTATAATAACCGGGACATGGAGGTGTGTCTTAAAAAAGATATGTCTCCTCAGAAATATGCAGAAACATTATATAAGAAATCAAAAAACCGTCCGAAGGAAATTGAAATGCTCAAAGAGCAGATCCGAAAGAGAGAGGAAGAAGTGATATTGTTGAAGACGGATGCCGGGCTGATAGCCGGTATTGAATCCTATAAGTTGCTGGAACCTCTGGTAGAAAAATATTTAAACAGCGCTGATAAATCTGAAAAGGAAGAAACGGAAAGATTTAAGACTTATGAATATAGCGGTTTTAAAATTTTTGTAGGAAGGAATGCAGGGAACAACGATGAGCTGACGCAAAAGTTTGCACACAAAAATGATCTGTGGCTGCATGCCAAAGATGTAGCCGGATCTCATGTAGTCATTCAGCATCAGTCAGGTAAAAAATTTCCAAAGAATGTGATAGAATATGCTGCTTCCTTGGCGGCATATTATTCTAAAAGAAAAAATGAAAGCCTCTGTCCTGTAGTGTATACAGAAAAGAAATATGTAAGGAAGGTAAAAGGCGCAGCGAAAGGGGAGGTGATGGTG
>JAIERY010000351.1 GCA_019746425.1 Cytophagaceae bacterium | reverse complement strand
CATAAGGCCTTCTTTATCACCCCTGCTTATATAGGAATTAATAATTTTCCCTATCAGATAAGGCTTGGCGGGCCCAAGTATAGCAGTGGCAATAGTTAAAAACACCAATGCATAAAAGGAAAGCTTATAAGGTTTTACAAAAACCATAAGTCTTCCAATCATTTTTAAATCAAAAAGATTTCCGCTTGTTTTGGCTTCTTCTGACACTGCTTACCTTCCCTTTCCTTTTAAAAATATCGTTTTGGGATATTTGATTTTTGTTAAATACAATCCTTCGGCAGGCACAATCGCACCTGCAACTTTTCTATCTTTTTTCCGGATGATTTCATCCAGCTGCTTTATAGTCATGCGTCCTTGCCCGATCTCCAGTAAAGTTCCCACGACTGTACGGACCATTCCTCTTAAAAACCTGTTTGCTTCAATTTTAAAAATGAGCATATCTTTTTTTTCTATCCATTCTGCCACAAAAATATCACAAAGAAAATGATCGACGGAGGTATTTACCTTGCTGAAGCTTTGAAAATCGGTATGCTTCAGTAACGCCTTCGATGCCCTTTTCATCATTTCAACATCCAGCTCTTTGCCGAAGAAATATGCAGCATCTATCGTGAAAGGATTTTTCACTCTGGAAATTCTGTATTCATATGTTCTGGAAGTTGCATCAAAACGCGCGCTGGCCTTATCTTTTACCCTGAAATAGTTTTTAATCACTATATCTTTAGGAAGTATGCAATTCAATTTAAATATGAGATGATCATTGAGTTCTTTATCCAGGTCAATATGTACAAATTGCTGTTCTGCGTGCACTCCGGTATCTGTCCTTCCGCTACCCAGCGTCTCAATTTTTTTTTGAAACAATCTCTGTAGAGAATTGTTTAATTCCTGCTGGACAGTATGAGCATTTTTCTGCACCTGCCAGCCATGATATTTTGTGCCCTTATAGGCTATTTCAAGAAAGTATCGCAATTGTAATTGAAATAATTTTTTAATTTTGTCACGCAATTTAAATTATTACCATCATGATACAAAGAGTTCAAACTCTATTCCTTCTCGGAGTCGCAATATTAATGCTTGCTTTGATTTTTGTCCCAATATGGCAGAAAGAAGCCAAAGCCGGAGACTCGTTGAATATTAAGGAAAAAGAGAAAGTAATATTGACCGCATTGAATGTTTCCCTGGTACAAAGCCAGGCAACAACGGATAGTACTGCTCTTATTTATAAAAGCAAGGAAAGCGCCTGGTATATAGCTATGCTGACAATTATCTCTGCAATTGTTGCAATTACTTCCATTTTCAGATACAATAACCGCTTACTTCAGTTAAAACTTGGTGTGCTGAATACCGTATTGATTTCAGCGGTAATAGGCACTATTTTTTTAGGGATAAGCAAAGGAGATCAATTACTGCCAGCCAGCCAGGAACAGGATTTTCTGATCGGCTTTTTCTTTCCTCCGATTGCCATTTTCTTAAATTTCATGGCAAACAGATTCATTCGCAAAGATGAAAATCTTGTCAGATCGGTAGATAGAATCCGCTAACCAACACCTTGCGGGTTTCTATTCAAAAGAATTCTGCTTTATAAAGCATTTCACTGTTTTTATAAATTAAACCCGCAAGGTGTAAAGCTAAATTTGTAACTTGGCTATTAATACCTTCAATTTATTTTATGAAATTGATCCTTTCATTAATTCTAACTTTTGGAATATCCTTTTACTGCTTTGGCCAGGAAGACAAGGCTATTAAAAAAGGTGATAAATTCTTTGAAGAAAAAAATTACTGGCAGGCGATGAAAGCTTATGAAGAAGCTTACAATTTAAATAAAACCAATGCCTATGTAAATTTCCGTCTGGCAAAATGCTATCTGGAAACTCACCAAAAAGCCAAAGCGCTGCAATATGCTTTCGACGCTGTAAAGCTCTCTGAGAAACCAAGCAATGAAATGTACTTTGTCCTCGGTCAGGCTTACCACATCAACCATCAATTTGATAAGGCCATTGAAACTTATCAGAAATCAGATCCCGGAAAAACAAATCAGAAAGCAATTACCAAACTGGTACAGGAATGCAACTTCGGAAAAAGATATGTTGCAAACCCCATTGATGTAAAAATTACGAATGCCGGTCCATTGGTCAATACAGAGCACCACGAATACCTTCCTTACATCACAGCCGACAGATCTAAATTATATTTCACTTCGAGAAGACCGGGGTCGGCAGGCGGCAAAGTAGATGCCGACGGACAATTATTCGAAGATATTTATGTCTCAGATAATAAAGGAGGCGGATGGGACAAACCGGTAAATGCAGGATCGCCACTCAACTCTGAAATTCATGATGCATGTGTAGGACTTTCGGAAGACGGACAAACCATGTTCGTTTATAAAGGCACCAACGGCGGAGACCTTTATATGTCACAACTCAAAGGCGATCGCTGGACAAAACCCGAAGCGCTTCCTATCAATACAGAATCTTTTGAAACAAATGCCTGCATGTCTCCCGATGAAAGAACTATTTTCTTTGTGAAAAAACTCGCTGAAGGAAGCAGGGATATATTTACATGCAACAGAACTGTAGGCGGAGCCTGGTCCAAACCAAAAAGAATGGATGTGATCAACACTCCGTATGATGAAGAGTCTCCTTTTCTGCATCCGGATGGAAAAACATTATACTTCAGCTCCAAAGGACATAGCTCTATGGGCGGATATGATATTTTTAAATCCACTAAAAATCCCAACGGCACATGGTCGGCCCCGGTGAATGTGGGATACCCGATCAATACGGCAGGCAATGATGTCTATTTTGTATTATCGGCCGACGGGAAAGTTGGATTTTATTCTTCGGAAAAAGATGGTGGCTTTGGCAAACAGGATATTTATTCCATAAGAATGCCGGTAGAAAGTGAACCTAAGCTCGCGTTGATCAAAGGAACCGTAAAAGATGAAAAAACAGGCAAAGCGCTGGAAGCTGACATTACCATTACCGATAACGAATCCAAAGAAACCATTGCGCATTATACTTCCAACAGTTATACAGGGCAATACCTGATATCACTTCCTTCCGGAAAAAATTATGGGATCACTATTGAGAAAGAAGGAAAATTATTTTACTCAGAAAATATCTACCTCACTGACAAAGACGGATACAAAGAAGTAAACAAAGAAATTAAACTCACCGATTCAAAACCCGGTTCAAAAGTAATTCTGAAAAATATTTTTTTCAGTTCGGGAAAATTTGACCTGAAACCTGAATCAACCCTGGAATTGCAGAGATTGATCAAATTTATGAAATCCAATCCTGCGCTGAAGATAGAAATCTCCGGACATACGGATAATATAGGTGACCAGAAAGCAAACCAGACTTTATCAGAGCAAAGGGCAAAAGCAGTGATGGATTATTTAATATTAAATGGTATTGACAAAGGCAGGCTTGCCGCAAAAGGATATGGCAGTACAGTACCAATCGCATCTAATGATACGGAAGAAGGACGACAGCAGAACAGGAGAACTGAGTTTAAAATTACTCAATAGAATAAATCCCAAATATCAAAATCCAAACTCCAGCCCAATTTTGGAATTTGAAAATTGTAATTTGGTATTTATATATCTGACACAATCTGCCATCATGTCATTTTTAATGTCATTTTGATAAATGGAATAATAATTGCCCACCCCAGACTGAAATTCTGAACTTAACAATGTAAATACATATGGAAGAAAGAGGTACAATATCAATTCATACCGAGAATATATTTCCCATTATTAAAAAATTTCTCTACTCAGATCATGAAATATTTTTGAGAGAATTGATTTCCAATGCAGTGGATGCTACGGAAAAACTCAAAAGGCTTTCCGCAATCGGGGAAGCCAAAGATGAAATGGGGGATTTAAAAATCCATGTTGCCGTAAATAAAGATGCCAAAACAATCACCGTAAAAGACAAAGGTATCGGTATGACAGCAGATGAGATTAAAAAATACATCAACCAGATTGCCTTTTCCGGCGCCACAGAATTTATAGAAAAATATAAGGATAAGATTGATGAGAAGCAGATTATAGGTCATTTCGGATTAGGATTTTATTCGGCATTTATGGTTTCTTCCAAAGTAGAGATTATAACGAAATCTTTCAAGGAAGGAAGTGAAGCGGCCCGCTGGATATGCGACGGTTCTACAGAATTTGAAATTACAAAAGCAGAGAAACAAGACAGAGGCACAGATATAATTCTTCACCTCGCTGATGATTCTTTAGAATTTTTAGAAAATTACAGGATAGAAAATATTTTAACCAAGTACTGCAAATTCCTTCCTGTGGAAATTGAATTTGAAGGAAAAATAATCAACAATACCAATCCGCTCTGGACACGCCAGCCATCAGAACTGAAAGATGAAGACTACCTGAATTTTTACAGGGAACTTTATCCTTTCGCAGGTGATCCATTGTTCTGGATACACCTGAATGTAGACTATCCTTTTAACCTAACGGGAATTTTATATTTCCCTAAACTGAAAGGTGAGCTGGAGGTGAATAAAAATAAGATTCAGCTTTACTCAAGACAGGTATTTATTACCGATGAAGTGAAAGATGTGGTTCCAGAATTTTTGATGCTGCTGCATGGTGTAATAGATTCCCCCGACATTCCACTGAATGTATCCAGAAGCTTTCTGCAGACAGACAGCAATGTGAAGAAAATCAACACACACATTACTAAAAAAGTAGCGGATAAGCTGGCGGAGTTATTCAAGAATGACAGAAAAGCTTTTGAAGAAAAATGGAATGACATCCATGTATTCGTAAAATTCGGTATGATGAGCGATGATAAATTTTATGAGAAAGCAAAAGACTTTTGCCTATTGTCAAATATCAAAGACCAGCACTACACTATAGAAGAGTATAAAGAATTTATCAAGGCTAACCAGACAGATAAGAATGAAACGATAATCGCTTTATACACGAGCGATCCTGCACGTCAGCATAGCTATATTGAATCGGCAGAAAAAAGAAATTACGATGTGCTTCTGATGAATAACATGATCGACAATCATTTCATCAATATGATTGAAGGAAAAGTAGAAAAATTTGCCTTAAAAAGAGTAGATGCTGATATAGTCGATAAATTAATCGACAAAGGCCATCAGGTGGAAAGCGTGCTTTCAGAAAATGAAAAGACCAAAGTGAAGGAAATATTTGAAAAAGCAACAACAGGTAAAGGTGTCACCTTAAATCTGGAATCACTTCCTGCGGATGAATTGCCGGTATCTATTACACAGCCCGAGTTCATGAGAAGAATGAAGGAAATGTCAAGTTTGGGTGGAGGAGGATTTATGGGCAAGATGCCCGAAATTTTAAATGTGGCAATTAATACTAATCATAAGATTATACAAAAACTGCTAAAGGCTCCTAATGAAGAAGAGCAGGTAAAAATAGCCAAACAGGCATATGACCTCGGCCTTCTTTCCCAGGGAATGCTTAGCGGAAAAGAGCTTACAGACTTTATACAGAGAAGCGCGGAGTTGGCTTCAAATTAATTGAGGCTCACAAAATAAGTTCTGCCTGAACCCGCAGGGTTTTAAAACCCTGCGGGTTTATTATTTCAAGGATATTTACATTTCATTTACATCATAAAATACAATAATTTTACCCTTCTCTCGCCGCAGAGTCTCCCGTAGGGGACTCTGCGAGACAGAAGCAGGATTTAGAAATTTAATTACGCAGAGTCCCCTACGGGAGACTCTGCGGCGAAATAAATTCCCTGGAACAAAGGTGCAGCAGGATTGATGCTGACAACGCTGAATCTGATAAATGATGCGAAGAAGAATGGATACAGCTCAGTGCTGATCCTCGAAGACGACATCGAGTTTCATCCGCAGATCAACGAAATAGTGGATCGGCATTTCAACGAAGTACCGGCGGACTGGGAATTGTTTCAGTTCGGAGCGGTGCATAAGAAAGCTCCTGAGCGCGTAGGCGAATCTTTCAGGATCTTTCGGATGAAAGAGTCGGATTGTCTGCATTGCTATGCCTTGCAGTCTTCCATCTACGATGTGATGATCGAGGAAATTTCCAAAATGGATATGCAACTCGATATGATTACGCAGAAGAAGATTCATCCTAGAGGAAAGAGTTACTGTCTCGTTCCGAACTTTGCGTACCAGCGGGAAAGTTTTTCGGATATACGAAAGAAAGATGTTTATTATTCGTTTTTAAAAAGCTAAATCCTGTAAGATAACAAATGCGAGACTATTTAATAAAATTAGCATTAAGCATCTTTTGTTTTTTGAATTATTGTATCTCCTATGGAGAGGGAAGTTTAAATATAGATATAGTAGACAGAAATCAAAAATATATATCTAACGCATTAGTGGTGCTAAAGACTGTAGATGGCGGTGAAGAATTTTATGGAAAATATGATCCAGTAAGAAATTCATATATTGTTAAGTATAATAATTATTCTAAATACTTAAAAATAATAGTCTCTCATCCGGATTATGAAACGAATGAAACTAAAACTTATGGTAATAATAATCTCAAAATATACTTAGTAGCTAAAGGGGAAAAATATTATTTATCAGCTAACGGTTCGGGATATGTTCCGTGGGAAAATTTTAATCTCAAGTGTTTGAAAGTCGAGTTTGTTTTTTTTGACATAAAGCACCGAAAACAAAAGGTTAAAAAAATATTAAAACCCTATAATCTTAAAATAACTAAAAGACTTAGCAAACATTTATATTCATCCATTTTTGTGGTCAAGTCTAAATCAGATATTGACTTAGAAGAAATAGGAATGAAAATATTTAAAAATGATAGCGTGTTTCAGGTTCAACCTTATTTCGATATCACATTAAAGGAAAAAATCAGAAATTTTTTTAGGGAAAAGAATAAAAGAGAGTCGCCGCCTATTGATAGGTATAAACCGCTTTTAAAAGGTACCTCTCGAAAAAAAAAGTAAGTAATCTTGACTATACATTTTTTAAACAAGATCATAATGGAAGAGAATCTAATTCTATAATAAACGTCATATGTAATTGCGGTTAATATTTTATATATTTGCATAAAATTCAAACACCATGCAAAGATTAA
>JAIERY010000091.1 GCA_019746425.1 Cytophagaceae bacterium | reverse complement strand
ATGTCAGCAGGTGTTCGGTGTGCCACGCGAACACGGACAAGATGGTGGATGAGGAAACGGTTACAGGCCACGGAGTAAGAATGAATAAAATATCTAATCCAATTAGAGTTCATACGGCACGTTTAAAAGGCGCAAGATATAATTATGGGTTTTCAAGAGTAATGGAAACTGCACCTGGGATACAGGCTACTTCTCCTGAGAGAGCTTTCCAGGTTTATTTGAGCATTGGTTTTAATTCTAAGTAAAAAAGATCTAAATAAAATTAATAGTACAACAAAATGAATATCAAATTAACATTCAAATTTTTAATCATTCTTTTCATTGCAGCAACTTCTTGCAATAAGAAACAAGTTTCTTTCAATTCCAGGTATGAAGAGTCTTTAGTCCAGGCGTCGTTAGAAATAGAATTTTCAGGCAATCATTATTCTTTCTCCGAGAAAGCAGATGACAAAGAAATAAAGCAGGCCAACCCTGAAATCTCATCATTGAATAGAAAAATAAATAAAAAGAAAAAACATGCAGTAATAAGCGCTGTCAAAAAAAATAATAAAACGGGAAGGGCAGATAAAAAACCTGCAAGGGATTTAAAAAGCGATGAAAATCCTAAAGAGAGTAACCAAAATGCTATCAACGCCTTTATTTTTAGCCTCATAGGTTTTTTACTTCCTATTCCTATTGTCAATATTATTTTATTAGGTGTAGGATTTGCCAAAGGTATAAAAGCTATGAATGAGTTTAAAGAAAGTCCGGGCAAGTATAAAGGAAAAGGATTTGCGATTACAGCCATAGTATTAGGCGCCATAGGGATTGTTGCCTTGCTTATTTTCCTGGGACTTATACTAGCATTGTAACTGAGTATATAATAAAAATAAATCTGCCAGCGTGGCTGTTCTCGTTCGCACCACGTAAGCCATCATAACTTTGAAAATAAAACAGTGAAAAAATGCATGGATATAAAAATTTGCTCCCTGGTCTGTGAAAAATTAGGTGTTCGGTGTGCCACGCGAACACGGACAAGATGGTGGATGAGGAAACGGTTACAGGCCACGGAGTAGCGAGTTATAAAACTTGCTCTACAATTTATCATCGAAATTTATGGATAATTTTCTACCTTCTAATTAGGCACACGCGACACGCGTGCGCCAGCGAGAGCCAATTGTAGCAGGTGAATGTACAGAAAATACATTACTTCCTTCTCCTCGTATTTTCTTCTTATGGCCATACTCGTTATCGCTTATTGTTATCATTTAATTTTAATCCTGTTGCCCTGTTCCGCAGAGTCCCCTACGGGAGACTCTGCGGGGAGAGAATCCTTTAAAACAAGGCAAAGCCTCTCTCCGGGAAATCCTTAGGAGCTTTGGTAGATAATTTTTATTGCTATTCCAATAAAATTTTTTAAAAAAACCAATAATATGAAGAGGGTTTGGTGAGTATTTACCAATAACATTCCTGTCAATTATCGCTTATGTTCTCAAAAAAGAGGATTAACAATGGGGTGATCCATGATAATGCCAGGGACAAGGAATTAATCAGATTGAACTTCGAAATAACTTCCGCTTTTGAATAGGCTTACTTGTGTGGAAAACACTAAATATGAAGATTATTGAATTAGTACAATTTTTTCTACTACAGATTTTACTGTATGCAACTAACTTTGACATTCAGAACTAATTACCAATATGCAAATCAGAAAATACCTTTTAATAATATTGTGTTTCATAAGCTTTTCTTTCTCAACTGATAAAGAGTGCAGAAATTTTGACTACGGTGTTTCGCCGGAAAACGTTAAGGCAAATGAAACTGCGGCATTTGTAAAAGAAGAAGTACTACTCCATAATCTGAAGGCGCTGACTTTTGCAGAATATAAACCGGAAGCCAACTACCTTTGCACTTATATCTTTCATTGCAACAAATTAAATGGTGTTAAAATAAAAAAGATGTCTACTACAGGAGACAATTCACTTTTGAATGCCATGAGCAATTATAGCGAAGCACTCGCAAAATATAATGCAAACTGCGAATTCAAAATCAAGGAAAAGATAGCTGATAAAGGCTTGAAAAGTTTTCATACTACTTCCCATAACAGCAAAATATATGTGATGATAGTAGAAGAGAACCACGACTTTTTCCTGGTAGAAAGCATTTTCAAAAAATAAATAAGAACCCATCAAAGGATTCTTATTTATTACCTGTGATACACTATATATACTATGTAGGTAATTCTTTTCTGTTCATCAGGTTTCAATTCAATTGTCCATACTGTACGGATTACGACCGGTTTTGTATGTCGTCAGGTCAAAGTGGACAAAAATAGCTTTCAACTAAGGTGATATTTTATACATTTAAATTTATTATTTTTTTTTCAAAAGCTGGATGAAAGATTTTAAATTAATTTCAGATTTTCTCTTCTTCTTTGCTGCAATGTTTGATTTTTGATTCTTTCTCTTTGTTTAAAATTTTATCAGCTTTTCCAAAATAAACATCGCAGGGTTTTAAATTATTCAACACTTCATGGTATCTGTCACATAGCATGTTTGTAATGGGAGAGATAAAAAACACTACCTCATTGCCTTTATAAATGTATAATATTGATAATTTTGTCTGAAAGCGGCAGAAAGAAGCAAAACCTTGAACAAAAGCACTTAAAATGTGTTAAATACTGATTCTGCTTCATTTTTTATACTAACATCCATTATACTATAAATATAATTCATTGATCTGAATGAACCGCGATTATCCTTCTTTAAGTAAGTATGCTGATTTTCTACTACGAAATCACCTGGATGAACTTGCGCGGCTTTCTATCCAAAAAGCCCGGGAGGAAAACCTGCCTATTCTGAAACAGCTCACTCACCTTACAGAAAATCAGATTTTTGAAATGTCTAAAAAAGGATTGGCTGAAGATGTATTGATACCTCTTATAGAGGGGAAGCCTTTCGAAAAAGTAATGCAAAGCATTGCCGACTGGAAAGCCAATATCCTTATCCTCCCTAAGGATCAGATCAGCGGCGTTGATATAACCGGCATATACCATGTCAGAAAACTTTCCATCCTGGAAATGCTCCAATACTATGACTATAATAAAAATGAAGGCATAGAACTGCACAAAGAAATAGAAAACTATTTTAATGTGTGCCTCAATTTAGGTTACCAGGCTTATGAGGAAATTCAACGCGGCGCATTAAAAGAAAGTCAGGAAATTTTAAATGGTATTTTATGCAATATACCTGTAATTGTCAGCCGCATTGACAAAACCGGCATCATGACTAAATCCATCGGCTGCGGCTTAACAAGTCTTGGGGCTAAAGATGGAGAGTTTGAAGGGACCAACGTTTTTGCTAATTATCCGGATGCTGAAAACACACGCAGGGCAATCAATGGAGAAAAAATATTTTTTGACGGTGTAGCAAAAGGCAAAAACGGTGAGGTAAGATATTATCAAAATTATTTTTTCCCTGAAGCAAATGGCGCCATTGGTTTCAGCATGTACATTACCGAGCAGAAAATCGCGGAGGAAAAACTTAAACAGCAACTTAGAATTTTTGATACGGCGCTTTCCAATACTGTTGACTTCAATTATATTTTAGATTTGGAAGGTCACTTTATATATGTGAACAAACCACTGTTAAAACTCTGGGGGAAAACCCAGGAAGAAGCTTTCGGTAAAAATTTTAAAGAGCTTGGCTATCCCGATGAACTGGTAAAGCTGCATAACGCACAGATAAAAACAGTAATAGAAACCAGGCAGCTGGTAAAGGGCGAAAATTCCTATACCAATCACGAAGGAAAGACCGGATACTATCAATATGTCTTCATGCCTGTATTAGATAATGAAGGTAAAGTAGAGGCTATTGCCGGCACCACACATGATATCACAGACCTGAAAGAGGCGGCGGAAAAACAATACAGAAGTATTTTTGAATCTACTAACGATGCTATTTTAATTTATGATGAAAGCGGATGCCTGGTAGAAGTAAATCCTGCAGGATATAAAATGCATGGCTATTCTTATGAAGAAATGCTCGGCATAAATGGAAAAGATTTTATTGCCCGGGAAGATCATTCCATATTTAAAGATTTTATCAGCGAAGTCAGGGAAGGTAAACATTATTTTGCAAGCCTCCGGCATATAAGAAAAGACGGGAGCATATTGTATGTAGAAAAAACAGGAACAGGATTTACCTTTAAAGGCAGACCCCACCTTCTCGCGGTAGTTCATGATATTACGGAAAAGAAAAAAGCAGAAGATGCTTTACGTGAAAGTGAAGACCGTTTCAGAACAATGGCAGATAATCTTCCAAACCTTGCATGGATTGCCAATGCAGATGGCGGGATATTCTGGTATAACAAAAAATGGTATGAATACTCAGGCACCACTCCACAGGAAATGCAAGGCTGGGGATGGCAATCTATACATCATCCCGATGAACTTCCTAAGGTAATGGAACGCTGGACTCAATCAATAAGTACCGGGCAGCCATTTGAAATGACCTTTCCGCTGAAAGGAGCTGATAACATTTTCCGGCCATTTCTGACAAGGGTAAACCCCGTAAAAAACAAGGAGGGTAAAATAGTAAGATGGTTTGGCACCAATACGGATATTTCAGAATTGGAAAATAAAAACAAGGAGCTTTTGAAAATCAATGCCGACCTTGATAATTTCATCTATACAGCTTCCCATGATTTAAAAGCCCCAATTGCAAATCTTGAAGGATTGATCAACAGCTTTTTCGAAGACATCACCGATAACACCTTAGATAATAATCAACTGGTGAATTACCGGAGTTTAATCGGCTCTTCTATACAGAGGTTCCAGAATACCATACAGGAACTTACAGAAATATCCAAAATTCAAAAAGGAGGAGGTATCACAGAAAAAATTTACCTGCCTGATTTAATTGAAGATGTTAAACTTGACATTAATGATTTAATAGGTAAATACAATGCTAAGATCATTACTGATTTTGCAAAGTGTGAAGAAATCTATTTTGTAAGGAAAAACTTAAAAAGTATTTTCTATAATCTTATCAGCAATGGAATAAAATACAGCGACCCAAAGCGCGAGCCTGTTGTAGAAATAAGATGTTTCAAAGAAAATTCAAACTACTTCATTGAAGTAAGAGACAATGGCCTTGGCATAAAAGCTCAGAATAAGTCAAAGCTTTTCACCATGTTCAAAAGATTTCATGATCACGTGGAAGGAACAGGTATAGGCTTATATATTGTAAAAAGAATAATTGAAAATTCCGGCGGCAAAATAGAAGTTGAAAGCCAGGAAGGACAAGGTGCACTTTTCAGAATTATCCTGCCGGTCACAAGAAGGTAATTTTTCAGATACTCTCTGCTGCTATTATTAAAAGAAGTTTACGACACACACTCTTGTCAGAAATTTTAAACATTGCCACAAAGACACTAAAACACTCCGAAGGAGTCCTTTGGACAAAATTTTCTATTTAACACTGGAGCTTATTAAACCCTTTGGTGACTTCGTGGCAATAAAAAAGCCTCAGAAATCTGAAGCTTTCGTATTTACGTAAGAACTAAATAATCATTAGTCAAAAAAAGTCACTGCGCCATTATCCATATCATAGTACGCGCCAATTATTTTAATCTCTCCTTTTTCTTCCATCTCCCTCAATACCGAACTCTGCTTGCGGATTTTTTCCACAGTTACTTTAACGTTTTCTTTTATTACCAGATCTACAAACTCTGCACTTTTAGATGTTTTTTCGCCTTTATAGTGATTACATCTTTCTATGGCAGGATTAATTTTAGTTAATAATTCAGTAAGATTTCCAAGCTGCACTTTATCTATAGCGCCTTTTATGGCGCCGCAGTATTCATGACCAATAACCAACACCAATTTGGCGCCTGCAATTTTACAGCTGAATTCCATTGAACCGAGTATGTCTTCATTCACTATATTTCCTGCCACACGGGCCACAAACATATCTCCGATACCTTTATCAAAAACATCTTCTACCGGCACCCTTGAATCTATGCATGATAATATAATGGCCTTTGGATACTGACCATTTACGGCATCGCGTATCTGTTTAGAATGATCACGAAGGGTCAAATTTCCGGAAACAAATCTTTTATTCCCCTCTTTAAGACTATTGATGACATCGTTGGGCGTTAATCTTTTTTGCTCATCAATACTGAGGACTTTTTCGACAAGTGGCTTTAATTCCATAATTTATTTACGTTTTAGAGATTTGAACTAAAGTAATCCTCAAAATAAAAAAGACAAAAAGAAATCGTTAAAATTTCAAGAATTAATATGTAATAAGATTGTAAAAATCAGCAAACACACAAATTATCCAATCTTATGTGTTTTCACATACGTGAGACTAGGGAGACAAGGGCATAAGATTAAACTTTCCATTGATTTTCAGGTTCACTATGATGTACCCCAAAATATAAGACAGGAACTTAAGAATCAAGACCAAAGTGGTTTTGGAAGCACTCAAAGAACAACAAAGCATACCAGAGATAGTCCAAAAACATGGGCATCATCCCAATCCAGACCTGGAAGAAGCAATTTCTATCTAATGCCACTGCTGCATTTGGGTTAAAAGAAAATGCTCCACAGGATCAGGAAGAGCAAATCGGCAAACTGCTGGCGCATGTCTGTGACACGTGCCAAATGAACCTTCGCCTTGGTTGGTAATCTAACCACTACAGAGGTGGTTGTGCCAAGGGCCAACCACCCGTTGCTCACAAACATTTTCATTCATCAGATGAGTAAGCATATTCCATTAATCTATTCCGTGGTTTTGTGGCACACAAACCACCAACTGCTGTCAGAATCTGTGCATATAATGAGTTAAGAATCCAAAGTCGTCATGTTCTGTTTCATATTAATCAGTTCATTAAATATGAGCGTTATTAAGCTGCTGCATATAATATTTTAGGGTGTTTGAAGTAATTGGATATTTTTTTTCTGGTTCTCGTTTTTAGATAATTTCTTACTGTTTCTTCCAACTGTTCTGCTCCCTGGTTTGTGAAAAATTAAGCAGCCCATTTCCGTGGTTTTGTGGCACACAAACCACCAGCTGCTGTCAGA
>JAIERY010000090.1 GCA_019746425.1 Cytophagaceae bacterium | reverse complement strand
TTGGCAATTTGCAACACTGCTTGCCAACTGCCAATTGCTTATTGCCAACTTATTTTAAAAATGAATAAAAAACTAATCGTCATCGTAGGGCCGACCGCATCGGGCAAGACTGCTTTATCAGTAAGAATTGCAAAACTTTTTGATACCGAAATTATTTCTGCCGATTCGAGACAGCTATATAAGGAGATGAGCATCGGCACAGCAAAGCCTTCAGTGGAGGAGATGGAAGGGGTGAAGCATCATTTTATAAATTCTCATTCTGTTACTGAAGATTATAATATCGGAAAATATGAAAGAGATGCCCTGGAGGCTGCAGATAAAATCTTTCAGCATAAAGATATAGCAGTTTTAGTTGGTGGTTCGGGTTTGTATGTGAAAGTAGTTACAGAAGGGATGGATGAAATTCCGGACGCCGAACCTGAATTAAGAAATGAATTAAATAAAAGGGCAGAAGAAGGCAAGTTGGAAGAACTGCTGGAAGAACTTAAAGAGGCCGATCCTGAATTTTACGAGGTGGTAGATAAATCCAATCCTCAGAGGATCATTCGGGCCCTGGAAGTTTGCCGCTCGACAGGCAAACCTTTTTCAGAGTTCAGGACCGGCAGCAAAAAGAAAAGACCTTTTGAAATAATTAAAATCGGATTGCTCCGAGACAGGGAAGAGCTGTACGAGCGTATTGATCAAAGGATGGATCAGATGATCGCTGAGGGTTTGTTTGAAGAAGCGAAAAGTTTATATCCTTATCGTGAAAAGAATGCTTTGCAGACAGTAGGATATAAGGAGATATTTGATTTTATGGAAGGTAAGTATGATAGGGAAGAAGCTGTTCGCCTATTAAAAAGAAATACCCGTCGTTTTGCCAAAAGACAAATGACCTGGTTCAGGAGAGATGCTGAGATAAGCTGGTTTTATGCAGAAGATGAGAAACAGATTGTTGAATATATAGAGGAGAAATTAAATAATTAGCAGTTGGCAATTGGCAGTAAGCAATGTTGCCAACTGCCAATTGCCAACTTTTACACTGCGTCTTCCGCCCCTTTGTATTTTCTGCCGTTCAGCACTTCGATCATTCTGATAAGCTCTTTGTTGATCGGTTTTTTCTTGGTGATGGTATCGTGGAATGGAGTATAGCATAATGTTCTGTTGATCACACCTGCCATTACATTGGTTTTTCCTTTGATAAGACCTTCTACGGCGCCAAGTCCAAGTCTGCTTGCTAATACTCTGTCAGCAGCAGTCGGAGCTCCTCCTCTTTGTACGTGTCCTAGGATAGTAACTTTAGCGTCCAGTTCAGAGATCTCTTTTTTCACACTGTCAGCGATGATCGCTGCTCTTCCCATTTCATCTCCTTCGGCAACTATGATAATATGAGAAGCTTTTGACTGGCTTGTTCCGTATTTTAATTTTCCGATTACTTCTTTGATGGAAGTTTTTGTTTCAGGCATAAGCGCCATTTCTGCACCACCGGCAATAGCTGATCTTACAGCGATATACCCGGTATCTCTTCCCATTACTTCAATGAAGAATACTCTTTCATGTGCATCGGCTGTATCACGGATTTTGTCAATAGCAGCAAGCGCTGTATTTACAGCCGTGTCATATCCTATGGTAAAGTCAGTTCCGAAAAGGTCATTGTCAATTGTTCCCGGAGCGCCTACGCATGGTACGCCGTATTCATCATGAAATATCAAGGCACCTGTAAAGGTCCCGTTACCTCCGATGGCTACAAGACCATCAATTCCAAACTTTTTGATATTCTTATAAGCCTTTGCTCTTCCTTCCTTGGTGCGGAATTCTTCGCTTCTGGCTGATTTTAAAATGGTACCTCCTTTTTGAATAATATTGCTTACCGAGCGGTCATCCATTTCAACAAAACTTCCATTGATCATTCCGTCATATCCTCTGTAAATCCCATAAACTTCCAGTCCGAAATAATGAGCAGATCTGACCACAGCCCTGATACATGCATTCATACCTGGAGCATCTCCGCCGGAAGTAAAAACAGCAATTTTCTTCATAAATATCTTTTTGAGCTAATTTGGGATCAATTTTAACGAAAATTTTCATGTTTTAAAACCATTCAGGGTAGTTAATATTCCGGTTTTGGGCAAAATAACTCAGTTTCAGAATATAGGGGTCTCAGAAAGATTCCATGTCTTTGTGTTCTTATTATTCTTTATAATCTTTACAATTATTATTCATATCATGGATTCTCTGAAATACTCTGGTCCGAAAGTAAGCGTCATTACCATAGTTTATAATAACAGCAGGTTTATTGAAAAAACCATACAAAGTGTTATTAATCAGACTTATTCAAATCTGGATTATGTAATTATTGATGGAGGTTCAACTGATGGAACGGTAGATATAATAAAAAAATATGATTCCAGAATAAGGTATTGGATAAGTGAAAAGGACAAAGGGATTTATGATGCCATGAATAAAGGGCAGAAAGCAAGTGTGGGGGAGTATATTATTTTTATGAACTCCGGGGATTTATTTGCCGATAATAGTGTTCTCGAGCAAATTTTCTCTTCCAATAGCCATCGGTACAAAAATGAATATGCAGATGTTTATTACGGTGAAACATACCTGATGGATGAAACAGGGAAAATTCTTGGAACGCGCAGTGCTCTAACCACCAGGAAACTCCCGAAAAATATGACCTGGAAAAGTATGAAACATGGCATGATCGTATCACACCAATCCATATTTGTGAAAAAGATGCTGGCTCCGGAATACAACCTTCATTATAAATGCAGCGCAGACATCGACTGGGTAATTCAATCCCTGAAAAACTCCAGAAAAATTGTCAATACACAATTGATTATTTCTAAATACCTGGTGGGGGGATATTCAATTGCCAATCAGAAAAGATGCTGGCAAGAAAGGTATGAAATCTATAAAAAATATTATGGTTTATTCACTACCCTCTGGGTGCATGGCCTCATCATCTTCAATAACGTTATTTTTAAGCTGAAGGGTAAAAAGAACTATTGATTGCTAAAAAAGCCTTTATTGGATATATAAGGTGTTTATATCCTTCTAATTTCATAGATTTGCCTCCAAATTACATCATATATAATGTTAGATTTAAATAATAAGTCCATTTTAGTTACTGGCGGGACTGGCTCTTTCGGTAAAAAGTTTGTAGAAGTAGTTCTGAAAAAATATCCTGCGGTAAAAAGGATAGTGGTATTCTCCCGGGATGAGCTGAAGCAGTTTGAAATGTCCCAGGTATTCCCTCACAGCAAATACAATTGCATGAGGTATTTTATCGGAGATGTAAGAGATAAAGACAGATTAACCAGGGCTTTCGAAGGAATAGATATAGTCATACATGCCGCTGCCCTGAAGCAGGTGCCCGCTGCAGAATACAATCCGACTGAATGTATTAAAACCAATGTGCTGGGTGCAGAGAATGTTATTGAAGCTGCTTTGAGCACCAACGTGAAAAATGTAGTAGCGCTTTCTACAGACAAAGCTGCTGCTCCGATTAATTTATATGGAGCTACCAAACTATGCTCTGACAAATTATTCGTAGCTGCCAATAATATTAAAGGATCGAGAGATATAAAGTTTTCTGTAGTACGATATGGCAATGTAATCGGCTCACGCGGATCGGTAGTTCCTTTTTTCCTGGAGCAACGCAAGAAAGGGGTGCTTCCTATTACAGATGATAAAATGACCCGCTTTAATATTTCGCTGGAAGAAGGGGTAGACCTGGTATTGTATGCATTGGAAAATGCCTGGGGGGGTGAATTATTCGTACCAAAGCTTCCTTCTTTTAAAGTAACAGATCTTGCGGAGGCTATAGGTCCTAAATGTAAGAAAGAAATAGTAGGAGTGAGACCAGGTGAAAAAATTCATGAAGAGATGATCACGGAAACAGATTCCTTAAATACGGTTGAGTTTTCAAAATATTATGTCATCACACCATCTACCCCAACCTGGAAAATGGATGAGTGGATGAAGCAGTTCAAAGGAAAAAATGTTCCGGTAGGTTTTAAATACAATTCAGGCACTAATACAGAGTGGCTGAATGTTGAAGCATTAAGAGAACAGATTAAAATACACGTAGACCCACAGTTTACAGTTTAGATGATGAAGCCCTTACCTTATGGCAGACAGGAAATCACCGAAGAGGATATTCAGGCAGTTGCTGAAGTCCTTCGTTCTGATTTTCTTACACAAGGTCCCAAGATTGAAGAGTTTGAAAAAGCATTTGCTTCATACATTGGAGCAAAGTATGCTGTTGCTGTAGCTAACGGAACCGCTGCTTTGCATCTTTGCGCCATGGCTCTTGGCGTAAATGAAAAAAGTAAAGTCATTACCACCCCCATTACTTTTGCAGCTTCTGCCAACTGTATTCGTTACTGCGGCGGGCAGGTAGATTTTGCAGATATAAATCCTGAAAATTTTTTGCTTGACCTGGATAAGCTGGAAGAAAAATTAAAAAATAATCAGGGCGTGTATGAGGGTATTATCCCTGTAGACTTCGCAGGTTACCCTGTTGACCTGGAAAGATTAAGAAATATCGCTGACAAATATAAACTCTGGATCATTGAAGATGCTTGTCATGCTCCGGGAGGATATTTTACAGACAGTAAGGGAGCAAAGCAGTTTTGCGGTAATGGCAACTTTGCGGAGCTGGCGATATTTTCTTTTCACCCCGTAAAGCATATTGCTACAGGAGAGGGCGGAATGATTACCACCAATGATGTGAGGCTCTATGAAAAATTAATATTGCTGAGAACTCATGGCATTACTAAAAATCCTGCCCTGATGAGTGAAAATCATGGAGGGTGGTATTATGAAATGCAGGAATTGGGTTATAACTACCGGTTATCAGATATGCAGGCTGCCTTGGGAATCTCACAATTGAAAAGAGCTGCAAAGAGTCTGGAACGAAGGAGAGTGCTGGCAAAAAGATATGACGCTGCATTTAAGAATAGCAATGTCAGAATTTTTCCGCCGGATGAAAAGAATGGCCACGCCTATCATTTGTATGTGATACAAACAGAGCATAGAAAAGAGTTGTACGATTACCTGAAGCAGAATAATATTTTTTGCCAGGTACATTATATTCCTGTTCATACTATGCCTTATTACAAGAGCCTGGGATGGAAGAAGGGATCATTTCCCCTTGCGGAAAATTATTATGAAAAATGTTTAAGCCTGCCTATGTATGCGACACTCACAGATGAAGAGCAGGATTATATTATTGATAAAATCAAAAAATTCGTAAAATAGCATGCGTTCTTTATACAGTCATCTTCAATCAACAAAAAGCGCAGGAGAAGTAATATCCCAGAACCAAAAACCTACCTTCAGGTCATCTGCTATTTTCCCGGTATTGCATAACCAATACTATTCTACCAAAATTTTATTTATGGGATACTGGCTGCTGAAAAGACAAATCACGCAGGTAGGATTATTGTATACTTTAAGAACACAGCAAGGTGAAATTCTTTCCAGAAAATATCTTTTAATAGATTCTCCAAAAGCTTACGCTATTGAATTCAATGAATTTATAGAAGAAATAAAAGATAAAACAGATATAAGTGATTTTACGGGATCGCTCGAGATGGAAATTTTTTCTGTGGTAGATCTTGTGTTTCCATATCCTGCTTTTGTGCTTACTTATTATGGGAATAATTTCAGTACCGCAGTTCATACAGTAGGAAGAATATATAATGACCTGGAAGACCTGGTAGCCAATGAAGAATATAAAGTAAGAGAGTCCGGCTTCGATATTTACGGGGATGAGAACTTTACGCCTTTTGTAGCTTTCACCAATGGCGCATCTCAAAATGAAAAGCCTGTTGTGGTGTATAAAATAAAAGCAGCGAGCGGAAAAGAATTTGCCGGAGAGTTTACGCTGAATCCATTAAAACCTTATGAAACGATTTATATTAAGTTAAATAAATATATTAACCTTAAAGACATTCTTCAGGGCGGGCCTGGAACCATAACGCTTGGACATAACTTTGAAGGTTTCTTTCCAAGGTTTGTAGTTGGTAATTTTGAGGAGAAAGCAAAATCGATAAGTATTACGCATTCTTATTATGACAGCTCAGAGCTGAATGATCAAAAATCTTTCTGGGATAGAAAAGATGAGCAGTTCAATGACAGTGCTGTAATGATCCCTGTGTTTGATATCAATAAGCTTTACACCCAGATTGCAGTTTACCCGATTTTTTCTCCTTCCGATTTTTCTTTGTCATTTGATTTTTATGACAGCAAAGGAAATATTACAGGATCGGTAAAGAACTATGTTGTAGTGACCAGCACCGACAGTAAATACTTTATAATTGATTTCGGTACTATCATCAAAGAAAATAAAATTTCAGAAAAGACGGTTTCTGTTAATATTATCTGTAACTGGGACAACAAAGAAAAAATTCCTACAAGATTAAAATTTGGTCTAAATGTCGGATTTAAAAACAAGAGCGTACAGTTGCCTTGCAATATTTGTTTTGCTCCTGTGATAGGAAATCCCAACATGCTGAAAAAGAAAGGTACATTTAAATGGGCTCCGATAATAAATATCGGTTCTTCAGAATTGATACTTACTAATTCTTCTCCTTTAAAAGACTACAACATGCCTGCGAATATAAAATTGAATTTTTACAGAGAGCAGGATAATCAGACAATAGCAAAGGAAATTAACCTGGCTCCTCATGGCATGGTAACTATAAAAGTAGAAGAGGATGAAGGGTTGAAAAAATTTCTTAATGGATCAACTGGCTGGCTTACGGCAACTGCTGACAATCCCTTTGTAAACGGATGGTATTTTGATTTTACAGAAGAAGGTTCTGTAGCTGCTGATCACTTTTTTTAATAGATTATAAATATACTATGATAGAACTTCCTGATTTTAAAAAAGCATTTTTATTTGAAAATAATTTTTACTGGGCATCTGATGTAAACAGGCTTGCCAAAGTATTGGCGCATTATGAATTGTTTAAAATGTCTCTGGATGTGCCTGGAGCTATAGTAGAATGCGGAGTAT
>JAIERY010000404.1 GCA_019746425.1 Cytophagaceae bacterium | reverse complement strand
TCTATTGTTTCGATAATTTTTTTATCCCAAAACTATCCTTTTTTCAATTACTCCCCAACTTTTAACGCTGACCCATTATTGCTCATGCAAGTCATCCCGCTGATATTTGTTCCGATATAATTACTTTTTATTATCGTTCCCGCAGAAGCCCCGGTGATGTCTATTCCATTTTCTCCACTGTTTGATATCACATTATTATTAATAACTAATCCTGTAATTCCATTCGCCTGAACTCCATCATTGCCCCCCGGCAAACCACAACCTTTTGCAATATCATCGGCAGTCACTCCAATATAATTTCCTATCACATTGGTATTGTTTGACCCCAATTCTATTAATACGCCAGAGTTAGAAGTATAACAAATGATATTGCGCTGACCTGGGGCCGTACCTCCGATAATATTTCCGGTAGAGTTTTGCAAACTTATCCCCCTTCCGCCCCATCTTGCCGCTGTCCCTAATGCTTTTCCAAGGCGATCCACACTTATATAATTATTATAAAAAGTATTTAAATTACTCGATGCCTTAAGACTGATGGCATGATACCCCCCTGCACCTGTTGAAGTAACGATTACATTCGTTCCATCAGCGCTTGTTCCTCCTATATTACAGTTAGAAGCTCCATCCAGGTAAATGCCTCCAACAGGAATTGAAAATACTGCTGTGCCTGACGCGTTCAGGCCAATGTTATTTCCCTGCACTACACAATTATTACTTACATTAATGTAAACGACACATTGATTGATTGCTCCCATCTGTTGGCCCATAATGTTTCCATCTCCTGCAATGTTCCCCCCCACCACATTCCTGTGGCTTGCTGTTTTTATTATTATTGCTTCAAACTGATTTGGGATCGGCACATTGCCGGTTCTATCCACCGCTATATAACATCCTCTTATATTGTTATCAGTGCTGCTTACTATTTCTATACCGCCTCTGCAGTTTGATATTATATTTTTGTATTCAGGGTTGCTGACCAGGTTTCCTCCAATGCTGTTAAAACTTCCTCCTGTAATGTATATTCCTGCATTATTCCCAAACCCGCCGCTGCCGCTTGTACCAGTGTTATTTACACCGATCCAGCATCCTCTTATAATAGAGTTGGTGCAATTGGTCAACCGTACCGGGTCCTGAAACCCGTTAATGGTAAGCTGCTGCATGACAAACCCGTTAGGTCCGCTTACGAAAATTCCATTTCCAAATCCAGGACCTTTTATCTCAATCATCGGTCCGCTGACTGCAGACCATCCTGGCTGAGCGCTTCCATCGATGAACGTATTCTGCGTAATGACCGGTGGAGCTGCTGTGAAAGTGATGGTACGTACACCTGCTCCTGGTATTGTAAAAGTTATTACATTTCCCGGGCTCAAATTGGCTTGATTGATGGCCCATCGCAGGTCGCCGGGTACTCCTGCATCTGCCGTACTGGTTACAGTATAAACTACCGAGTATATAGGGGACATAAGGAGCAACAGAAAAAATACTGTTAATATTATTCTAATCTTAATGAATAATGTTTTCATAATTTTTAATTGTATAATGGGATGCTTAAATTATATTTTCCTTTTTCATCATTCCGCTTTAACATTTTACTGTCAGACAGTAGATCCAGATGAAACACCAGAAACTGAACATAAAAAGAAATACAACAAATATTATCCTGTCCCAATTGAGCAGTAAATATTTTATCAAAAGGAATTTTGCTCATCATAACGGCTTCCGCAAATTCTATGGTAAGAAAAACTGTTTTTAAATAATAGTTTTCCACTTCGATTACCTCTTCATAAATTCCTTCTCCAAATATTTTACTGGAGGAATAAACAATAAATCCTCTTTTATCTTCTATAGAAATTGCAACAGTTGCTTTTTTGGGAACAATAATTTTTATTATAAGCGGATTGATATTTTCAATTGAAAATAAATCCAGATTATCACAATAATATGCGGGGCTTTCTTTTTTGCTCTTATAGTAAACAAGAGAATCAAAAGATTCAAATTTCATAAGGTCGATTGTCATATTGGTTTATTTAGTTATGATTGATATTTTTTTCGTAATAGAATAATTGCCTGTTGTAACAGCAAGTAGGTAAATGCCTTCTTTCATTCCCCCCAATCCCACTACCTCATTACATTGACCCTTATAACATAGCTTAGAAGAAGAAATCAATGATTTACCAAGAAGATCAAAGAGGGAAAATTTCACTTCTGACTCCTGCTCAAGCGTAAAGCTTATATTTAAATTCTCTCCTTCGTTTGCAGGTACAGGATAAACCAGTATGCGAAAATCATTTGCGTCAACAGTTATTACCTGTGAATAAGCATAGTTTCCGTCAAAATCTTTTTGTTTCAGACGATAGTATACCACTCCATTCGAGGGGTAATAGTCGGCGAAGGAATATTCCGAAGAACTCGTAGTATTACCCGTGCCTGGTATATATCCGATGCTTTCGAAATTTTGATTATCCGAGGATCTTTCAATCTCAAAGCCCTGATTATTTTGCTCCCAGGCAGTAGCCCAATTGAGAATGACTTTATCATCCTGAGAAGTAGCTGTGAAACTTAAAAAATTGACGGGCATAGGTCCACACGAACCGATTTGTGCAACTACCGGTAGACGGGAACAAACGCTTCCTACGGTAATTTGCCAGTTGTAAAATACGGCATAAGCATTGGGTCTCCCCGTATTACTACTACCTGTAAGTGTAATTGCACCTGCAGGTGTTGAGGTGTACGGATAAGCTGCGCCTGCATCTGCATGCCATAACCTGCATCGTGGAGAAGGAGTATTGTTTGATCTGTCAGGGTCCATCATCCAACCTGTGACACTTGCAGGAATTATCAATGGAGTAACTAAATTAATCACTCTGCTTTGCAAACCAGAAACAGCGCTTGTTACAGTGTATGGCTGATTGTAAAAAACAGTAGCATCATCCCTGAGGACTCTTACTCTTACCCAAAAGGTACCGGCAGAAGGAAAGTCAGCCCATACTGTAACACTGTTAATAGTTACAGGCTGTGCACCGGTATTAAATATGATTCTATCTCCATCCCAGCCAGGGAAATCCATACTCCATCCTGATGGAATACGCGCTGCAGGACCAACAGCACCTGCTACTACGGCAGCATCTTGTACATAATATAATCTATTAGTTGGGTTTGGTAAAGGAGGAGTAGTATAAGAAGTACCCGTTTGCAGGGAAGCGCCTCCTGTCGCCACATCATACCATTGATATGTACCTGCTCCGGTGACTGAAAGATTAAGTGTCCCTGCTGTTCCACTGCACACATCATTTGGAATTGGCAGACTGGATGTAACTGTAACTTCTCTAAAAACAGGCGCGCCGCACCCGCTCAGGCTGGCTGTAAGCCTGTATACTCCGGAAGCACGGATAAAATTAAGTGAAGTACCGGTAGCTCCGGAAATATCCACTCCGCTTTTCGACCACCTCCAGGTTGTACCGCCAGGAAAAGAAGCAACATTTGTCAAAGTTAAATCCAGACTCGATGGGGTGCAAAGATTGACTGGACCGGATGGACTTATTATTGGCACAGGCAAAGTAGAAAGCACAACAACTGTATCTGCCTGAGAACATCTCACAACCATACCTGCATCTATAGAATCAACCAATACTCTGTAGGTGCCTGCTGAACTTACGGTAAGTGTTGGGTTTGTGCCTATACTTACCGCGGGAGAAGATAAATTGTACCAGTTGAATCTCCTGAAAGGTTGTGCAGTCAATCCTGAATTTAAAACAACAGATCCCCCGCTTCCGCATAGTGTTTTATCCGGACCGGCATTTGGCCGTGAACAGCATGGACCTGCAGCGCAAGTAAAATCTACGATAGGAATATAAGCATTGCGGAAAGCAAGCAGTTCATTCTTAAAAAAATTATAAGTAAGCCAATTGGAAGGAATTCCTCCCGCGTGATTTATACCGCTTTGATTATATGACCAATACATAATTCCAGCGTATCCATTGGAAAAAGAAAGATTCAATTGCTGAGCATCATTCCATACGGAAGCGCCCGATTGATCATCCGAAGTCTCTCCTATAATACATGGCTTATCAAGTCCCCACGAAGCTGCATTGTATTTGTAAGGTGACCAATCTTCGTTGGAACCTGTATTGTTCATCCAGTTATAATAGTGAGGAGAATAAAAATCAAGGTAGGCTAAAGGATGTCCAGGATATACTCCGACAGCTTGTAAAGAGGCGTCTTTCCACCAATTACTTTCTGATTTTGGAGTACGCCATACATCTGAATTGTATTGCAAAGTTTTTGCACCTACAGTTACCATAATATCCGGCTGTACTCTGTGAATAGCTTCAGCACACATAGCGACCATAAGCTTTGCTTCCTTCATAACCATTTGTCCTCTCTCTACAGCGTACTCAGGTTCGTTAATAATATCCCAGGCCAGAATATTACAACGGTTTCTATATCTGTTAACCATTGGAGTAAGCACATTATTAATATATGTTCTGACTTTAATGGTATCTTCCATCATCTTTTTAAAATTCCAATGAGATGAACCACTGGAGTTATTACCTATATCTGCTCCATCTACAAGCACAGGTATGACCATGAGATCATAACTTTCCGCCAGCGTAAAAAATGCATCCAGGTTATTGAACAGATCCGGATCCGGACCTGTAACAGTATATGACCCTGTAAAAACCGGATCTCCTTGTTTGGTGCCGTGAATCCAGACTCTTATGCAATTGACACCGTTAGCGCTCATATCTGTAAATGCGGTATTCCAAAATGCCGTATTAATGGATGGACCCGCAAAATCTTTTCCGAAATCAGCCCAGGCTACATTCATACCATTGATAAAGTAATCCCTGCACTGAAAACGTATTCTGTTATTCTGTGCTACAACATTATACTGTATGCACGATATGAACAATAGTATTAAACACAAGGAACGTAAATGGCGGATACATTGAAGAAGATTTAGAATGTTTTCCATATAGTTTCGGTTTAATTATTATTTGATTACTCAATAACAATTTTTCTGATAGTGGATTGATCATCTGAAGTAAGTTGCAGATAGTAAACTCCGGCGGCTAAATTTTTTGTACTTATAATTGTTTCACATACTCCTTCATTAAAATATTTCTCCACTGAATAAAAAATCCTCCCCTGCACGTCAATGATATTAAACTTCACTTCGCCTGACTGGTGAGCGAAGAAATAAACAGATACTTCATCCTGGGCAGGGACAGGATAAACATCTGCAAATAGTGTATTGCTGAGATCAACAGTTGCAAGTCCGGAAAACGTAAGCGATCCATCGGTATCTATTTCCTTAATTCTATAATATGAAATACCAAAAAGCGGATCCGGATCAGTAAAATAGTAGCTTAGGATATTATCACTGTTACCTGCAGCACCTATTTTACCTATAGGGAAAAAATCAAATGCGTTGTTTGATCTTTCTATCACAAAAGAAGAAGAATTTTTTTCGGAAGAGGTTCTCCATTCCAGCTCTACCTGTGCATTATTCTCTCTGGCAGTAAATGAAATAAATTTCACAGGAAGCACACACACCCCTGACAAAACAAGTCCGGTTACGACGGCACCTGGCTGTCCGGGTGTGGCCCCATAAGCGCTTCCTGTATTAACACTTTGCTGCGCCGGGTTTGGACCGTTCACAATTAAGCCTGCTGCGCCCCCTGTGACATTGGGAGAAATATTTACCGGCAATGCAGCCTGGCTTACCCAGATTACGCCACCACCACCGCCGCCGCCCGGACCATAACTGTCTGTGTATCCCGAACCGCTGGTGATACCCCAGTCAACATCTACATTTCCGCCACGAGCTCCTTTCGATTCTACATTTACCGGAGCCACATAAGTAACTATGTCCAATAAAATAGCGCCGCCTGCTCCATCAATACCTGCAGTGCCATTCACACCATCCGGACCAAGATCTGTTCTGCTCATTCCTGCATTCCATACGTTGGGTGCGCTGCCAAATTCTCTTCCGTTCGCCCGAATTGAAAATCCATTGGGTACAATCGAAGTTGCTTTGATTATAATTATCCCTCCTCCCGGCTGACCATAAGATCCTACATTGTTATTTCCTTGACCGGTACCGCCACCTCCTCCTAAAAATATTTTATTCACTGCATTATTATATGCACTGTTCAGGGGTCTGCCAGGAAACCCTTTCGCGGAATCAAGCACAGCGGAACCTGTAAAACCTTTTCCGCCGCCGCCGCCGCCATTATGTTCATTGCCTCCTCCTCCGCCATTGGCAAGAGGAGCTCTTCCATACAAAAACCAGTTTTGCCATGCCGTAATACCTTCTCCTTTTTTAGCTCCGGCAGCACGTGTAGTAACTGTGGTATTCTGAACTCCCCAGCATTCAAGATTCTTACTTACTATATAAGTAACCGGGTCTGCAATAGGATCGACACATAAAGGACTACTGGCAGAATTGCATGCCTCATTACGATATTGCAGATTCATAGTGATCGTACATCCGCATCCGTTACTGAATGGACTTCTCCATGCTCCCCCGATTGGGGAATTGGAAGTTGCGCTTGTAACCTGCACCCAGCCACATGTAAATAAAGTATCTTTAATAGGTGGCAGTCCATCGGCACTTCCGTATCTATAACCATTGTCATTCGACCTGTCGCCTCCACCGAAGTTATCCCCTCCTCTGAATCCTTTCCCGCTGACATCAATATCGGCGCTAAGCGTTACGCTGCCTGCTTCAAAAACCAATACGCCCCCGGTAGTTCCGTTCCAGGGCAGAGCGGTAAGAGTTGTATTTACGGTAAGCCCTCCGGTATACTGGGGTACAGTGATCAGTTGTACTCCCATGCCGGGTGTATATTGTCTGATAATATCATTGCAGATAGTAATCGTATTTCCCGATACAGTATTTATTTGTAGAAATTCATGATTTCCTGCATTGTTATTAATAAGAGCATAAAATAGTATACATATTGGAAATAATTTGTATATTTGAGAATGCACAAAAAAGATGGAAG
>JAIERY010000118.1 GCA_019746425.1 Cytophagaceae bacterium | reverse complement strand
AACGACAATATAATATTGGAAGAATAGGAAAGAATTTCATTCTTTCTTTTCCAAACCTCTGCACTTTCAGTGCAGAGATTTTTAGTTAAAGGATGTATTTTTTAGATTTTTATGCCAGGGATCTTAAGTCTACCGGTACCAGTCTCGAAACTCCCTGCTCGATCATCGTAATGCCATACATGATGTCTGTGCTGGCCATGGTACGCTTGTTGTGCGTTACAATAATGAACTGACTTTCATTGGCGAACTTGCGGATGATATTGTTGAATTTATCAATGTTGGCATCATCCAGTGGAGCATCCACCTCATCGAAGATACAGAAGGGAGCCGGCTTTAAAAGATAGATCGCAAACAACAGGGAGATCGCTGTTAAGGTTTTCTCTCCTCCCGACAACTGGTTAATCGTTAATGGTCTCTTGCCTTTTGGTTTAGCCATAATTTCTATGGCCGAGTCAAGAGGATTTTCCGGGTCTTCCAGTTTCAGATCACAGGTGTCTTCATCTGTGAAGAGCGAGCGGAATACATTCATAAAGTTATCACGAATCTTATTGAATGAATCCATGAAGGTATCTTTGGCTACCGTGTCGATTTCTGCAATGGTAGTTAAAAGCGCTTCTTTCGCTTTGAATAAATCTTCCCTCTGCTCCGTGATGAACTTATGTCTTTCCTGGATCTCCTGGTAAGCTTCCATCGCCATCGGATTGATAGGCCCGATCTTGTCAAGCTTTATTTTTATATCGTGAACTTTTGTCTGAAGTTCATCAAGACTTGCTTCTACAGGCGCTGAGTCTTCTGCAAGCAGTTGCTCTATTTCAATGTTAAACTCTACCGATAATCTTTCTTTGATAGAAGCTAGTCCGAGTTTGCTTTCGTTGAGTCTGGTCTGAAGCTCGATGATCAATGAGTCTGCCGCTTCTCTCTTATGTCTTAAATCGCGGACTACTTTTTCAAGCTCATCTATATGTCCTCTTACGGAGTAGTAATCCTTTTCCGCTGCATTTACCCCTTGCTCCATCACTTCCTTATCCTTGTAAAACTGAATAAGCTCTTCTTCGGAAAGGTCGGCAGTTTCCATTAAATGCCTGATCTCGTCTTCGGTCTTTTTAGACTCTTCTATATTTTTCTCTATTCTCTCTTTGCTGCTTTCGTAGCTGGATTGTTTATAGGCAATTTCCTGCTCAAGGCTGCTTACTTTATTTTGCTGCTGGTGGAAGATGATATTCTCCTCGTTGAAAATAGAAGACTTCTGGCTTAGCTGTGTAGTCTGAAGGTTTAATTCTTCATTCAGGTTTACCAGCGTTTCTTCCAGTCTGAAGAGTTCGGCTTTTTCAGCATCTGTCTTTGGTCTTCCGTCGGAAATATCGCTTTCCAGCTTGTTGATACGCTCAAGTATATCTTCTTTCTTCAGCGCATTGTTGCTTAGCAAAGAAGCATACTGTTCCTTTTTTGTCTTCACGGTGATGTATTCCTGGTTTACCAGGTTTACTTCTTTGCGTAAAGATTCAATGGTGTCTTTCTGAGTACTTTCTTTTAAACGGTGCAGCTCTTTCTGTTTTCCTTCAAGGTTGGTTTTTACAGTTTCGATTTCTGCTACCAGTTCTTTGATTTCTACTTCTAACTTTTCAAGGTTCTTGGCACGTCCGATTCTTTTTCCTTCAAACAAACCAACCGAACCTCCCGAGATGCTGAATTTTCTCTTGGTGATCTTCCCGTTCTGGGTGATGAAAACAGAATTACTGCTTTTCGGAACTTCATCCTGGTTGTCTGTCACGATGTAGACATCGTTCAGTATGTAGTTTACCAGGTGCTTATATTTAGGGTCAAACTCTGCGATCTGTATCGCAGGGATCGTGTTTTCAAATTTCTGTATCGGTGATGGGATGAAGTTTTCAAATGCCGTTAAGACAAAGAAGTTTGCTTTCCCTTTGGCTGCATCACTTAAAAGATTTACTGCCTGGTATGCATGAGCTTCTGTATCTACTACATAGTAGTTCATGAAAGGCTCCAGGTAGTTCTCTATGGAAAGCCTGTACGCTTCCTCACAGGTAAGCAGGTCGGAGAGGAGAGGCGCATCTTTGCCCCACATGGAATTTTTCTTGAGGAATTTAATCGCTTCCGGGAAACCTTCCAGGTTCTCCACCATGGATTTTGTCAAGCTGTATTCATTTTGTCTCGCGTCCAGCTTTCTGTTCAGCTGAGTAAGGTTTTCTCTAATCTCTTCGATCTCTTCTTCCAGCTGCCTGCACTTGCTCTGTATTTCTTCTTCCTGCTTCTGCAGGTTTTCCAGCTCATTGGTTTTTTTATTTAATTCTGCCGTTACAGCTTCAAGCTTGTCTTCAAACTCTTTCAGGCTTACCGCAGTCGCCTGGTCGTCTGAAGAAGTTTTTTCCAATTCCTGCTTTAAAGTGGAATGCTGAATTTCATAGATCTCCAATGCTTTATTCAGCTCGTATACTTCTTCCTGCTTTCTCTTATACTGGCTGTTTAAGGTATTTACTTCTTCCTGTAAGGATTGGGTTTTTAATTTCTGCTCTTCGTACTCCGATTTATAGATCTCCAGCTTGGCAATGATCTCATCGAGGATCTTTTCAGAAACTTCTTTCTCGCTTTGTAAGCTCGAGATGCTAAACTCTGCTCTCTCATTGCTTTTCTTATCAAGCTCGATCTGTTCCTGTAACTGGGTGTTTTTGTCGTTGAGGAATCTTAGCCTTTCGTTCTTTATTTTTTTCTCACTCTCAAAATTCCTGATCTTATTTACATGTTCATTAAGCTCTCTTTGTTTGGCAGCAAGCTCTTTCTCTTTGTTTATTAATTCTGTTTTTTGCGATTCCGCCTCAATCTCTTTCTGCGTAATGTCTGTATTGATCCCTATTTTCTGATCGCTTTCTGTTTCTATCTGTTTGTTAAGAGAGTTGTAAGTATCTTTCTGCGTCTCGATGCTTACTTTTGCCAGGTCTATGCTTGCCTGCTTGTATTCTTCTTTTATTTCAAAATATTTTTCTGTCTGCCTGGCTTGCTTCTCAAGACTTTTTAAGTTTTTGTTGATCTCGAAAAGAAGGTCTTCCACGCGCTCCAGGTCCTTGTCAGTATCTTCAAGTTTTTTCAGCGTCTGCTTTTTACGCACTTTAAATTTTGAAATACCTGCCGCCTCTTCGAATAAACCTCTTCTGGAATTGTCTTTGTCGTTGAGGATATCGTCGACCATTTTCAGCTCGATGATGGCGTAGCTGTCAGAACCGATACCGGTGTCGAGGAAAAGGTTGTTGATGTCTTTTAAACGGCATGGCACATTGTTCAGAAGGTATTCGCTGTCGCCTGTACGGAAATATCTCCTGGCGATAGTGACATAAGAATATTCGGTCGGAAGTAAATTTTTGGTGTTGTTGAAAGTGAGAGAAACTTCTGCCATCTGGAGAGGTTTACGGTTTTTAGTACCGTTGAAAATCACGTTCTCCATCTTTTCAGAACGAAGGGCTTTAGTGCTTTGCTCCCCAAGTACCCAACGGATAGCGTCGACTACGTTTGATTTGCCGCAACCATTGGGGCCAACAATCCCTGTAATGCCTTCATCAAAGTTTATGGTTACTTTATCACCAAAACTCTTAAATCCCTTAATTTCTAGTTTCGTAAGTTGCATTCAACAATCAAATTTGAGTTTATACAAGGTTTAAAATTACTTTATACGCTGAAAATTTTCAGTGAATTTAGGCTTTATTTTTATCAACAAAGGTTGAAGTTATCCACAAATAAAAAGGCCTGAATTACAGTGTAACAAATGTTTTGGCTATATTTGTTCGGTGGAAGTATTCGATAATTATAAGATTTTTATCTACATCATTCTTTTCATTCTTTACCTGATATTTTCAGGAAAAAAGAAGAAGCCTCAATCCGTCAATACTCCTCAAACCAAGCCTTCAGAAAACGAGTTTTCCAATCCTACTTATCAGAAAAAAACTTCAATCCCAACGCAGGAGCCAACTCAGCCGCAGAGCCCTGAGCCTTTTTCGCTGGAAGACATTTTAAAGGAATTCGGCAACACGCTGGAGATCCCTCAGCCATCGGTTCCGGAGAAAAAGATTGAATATGCTGAGCCGCTGGAAAAGAATACTGTTTCTGTTGTTGATTATGATGAGAATATCGGCGATGAAATAGAAGACCTGGAAGAGAATGTAAAAGAACACAGTGTGCTGGATGAAAAAAGCTTAACTACTGACGCACATTTTCAACCATATACACTTGACCATCAGCAGAAAAATAAATATGCGGCTATGCTTAAAGATCCGGAGGGAATAAGGGCTGCTTTTGTTGCTTCAGAAATATTTACGAGGAAGTATTTTTAATAACGGAAGTTAGAAATTGGAAGATAGAAGTTGGAAACAAAACTTCATTATCAAAGCTTCTAATTTCCAATCTCTAACTTCCAGCTTCCAGGATTAAACTGCTTTTATCCTGATGATCCTGAATAGATGCAGGAACTTGATCACCGGGTAAGTAGGGTCGATCTCAAACCATTTCATAGCGAAGTTTGGTCTGTTGGAATGCTTGTGGTGATTGTTCTGGAATAATTCTCCTCCCATCAGGAAGTCAAATATCAGAGAGTTTTTAGATTTGTCGTTGTTGTCAAAGTTGGAATATCCATACTTATGTCCGCTCCAGTTTACGATCGCTCCATGAATAGGGCCCATCAAAAAGTGAATTGGTAATAGCAGGAATAAGTACCACTGATCTGCCTGTACAAAGAAGATGTAGATGGCGATATAAATTAAACCCCACATGATCCTTGAGAACCAGGTATCGCCCAGTTTGTCAATAGTATTCCATACAGGAATATTGTTTCCGAATCTGTCTTCCGGCTCTTTTCTTTTATTTAAATAATCGTTGTAAATCGCTTTGGTAGTCCACATCATGGTAAATACATTTTTGGTGTGATGTGGAGAATGTGGATCTTTTTCAGTATCGCTGTATGCGTGGTGCATACGGTGCAGAATGGCATAGGCGCGTGGATTTAAATAAGAAGATCCCTGCGTTACATATGTCATGAGGTAGAAAAACCTTTCCCAGAATTTATTCATTTCGAACATTTTATGGGCTCCGTAACGGTGAAGGAAAAAGGTTTGGCTAAATAAAGAAAGATACCAGTGTAGTATGAAGAAAATTATGATTATCCAAGGCATTTTTTTAAAGTTGAAATTGTGGCACTATTGAATATCTGAACAAATAAGTTTTGGAGTATTTGTTCCGCACTTTTTAACCAATTTTTCAATAATTTTGTTCCACAAAGGTATGAAAAATCCGGTTTTTTCCAATGCGATGTAATAAAAATCACCTTTTGAGGCTTCAATAAGATGTGAATGCAAAGGAAACAATGTTTGATCCCATTTGAAGCGCTTTTTGCCTTATCTCTTCGGGGTCATTGTAGACGGCCTGGTCTTCCCATCCGTTCCCTAAATCAGATTCGTAGCTGTAAAAGCAAACCAGTCTTCCTTCATAAATGAGCCCGTAGCCTTTAGGGGCCTTGCCTTCGTGCTCATGTACTTTAGGCAAGCCATTAGGGAATTTGTATTTCTGGTGGTAGATAGGATGAGTGAATGGGAGTTCTACGAATTCCAGTTCGGGGAATACTTTTTTTATTTCCAGCCTTATAAATTTATCAAGTCCGTAATTGTCATCGATATGAAGAAAGCCGCCTCCTATAAGATAGGTCCGTAAATTTTCTGCCTCTTCATTGGAAAAGATCACATTGCCGTGGCCGGTCATGTGAATGAAGGGATAAGTGAAGATTTCGGGACTGCCCACTTCCACTATATCTTCTTCCGGTGCGATGTTCATCTTAAGATTCTGGTTACAGAATTTAATAAGGTTGGGTAAAGAGGTTTTGTTCGCATACCAGTCGCCTCCGCCTCCGTATTTGAGTTTTGCGATCTTGTAACTTGGGGCATTGATATAAGAGCTGAAAGCTAAAAGCAAAAGGCTAAAAGCTAAGAGTTTTACGAGACGAATTAATTTCATGTCTGACATCAGATAGTATTCATCAAATTTGTAGTGTGGCAGGCAACTATACCTGCGGTTTCTGTCCGGAGACGACTCGTTCCTAAGTTAACGGCAATAAATCCATTTTCTTTTGCCGTTTTGATTTCCTCAGGAGAAAAATCTCCTTCAGGGCCGATTAAGATACAATATTTCTTTCTTTTTTGAATCGCTGCCGTCAGATCCTTTCTTTTACCTTCTTCCAGGTGGGCTATAAACTTTTGCTCTTCGGTACATTCTTTTAAAAACTGCTGAATTTTTGTGATCTCAGAGATCTCCGGCAAGGTGGCCTTGAGTGATTGCTTGATAGCGGTAACTGCTATCTTCTGCGCCCTTTCAAGATTTATATTTTTTCTTTCTGAATGTTCTGTCTGCAGAAAAGTAATTTTATCTATGCCGATCTCTACAGACTTCTCGATAAACCATTCGATGCGATCCATGCTTTTGGTAGGAGCGATGGCAATATGAATGAAATAACTTTTTTCAGCTTCATGTTTTTGTCCGAGAATTTCTACTTCACATTTTTTGGGATGGGCTTTTTTTATTTTTGCCGTATAGAACACACCCTTCCCGTTTACGATTTGAATATTTTCGTTCTCCTCCAGCCGCAATACCTTTACTGCATGCCATGATTCTTCTTCATCTAAAAATAAATGATCTGCGCTAATGCCGGGCGAATAAAAAATATGCATCTGTCCTTCGTTAAAAACATATAAATATAGAACTAGTACTTTAATTTTCCTCCTTATAGTTTATTGAAAGTGTTCCATTGATTCTGATTGAATAAAATTTACTAAATTGGTCTTTTTAAATTACAATGAGAGAATTAGGCTTTATAGGTTTTGGCAGTTTCGGACAATTCATTATTCCGCATCTCAGTCCTTATTTTGCTATTACAGTCTTTGACAAGACGGATCATTCCGGGCTTGCGAAGAAACTGGGAGTGAAATGGGGGAGTCTGAAAGAAGTGGCGTCAA
>JAIERY010000436.1 GCA_019746425.1 Cytophagaceae bacterium | reverse complement strand
TAAGCGATGGTCTTGCCATATAGATCTTTTTGGCAAAGATAATATTAGTTCGTAAATTAACAAATTATTACACTAGGGCACTCTAACATAGCAATTACGCATAGCTTTTATGCCAGGTCGAATGAAAGCAAGATTATAAGTACTATGAACCAGGTTCAATCTGCTATTGCTTCTTAAAGTAATCATTGTATTAAATTCCTATATTTGGTGTATGGGTAAGAAAAAGAAAAAAACAAAGAAGGGATACGTCGATCCAATAATTTTTAAAGAAGGATTTTTTAAAAGCAGGAAGGAGCATGATGAATTTTGGAAGAATACTATTCCGGAGTTAAAGAAGAATAGAGCAACCAGGAAAGTTCTGGGAATTGATAAGGCCTCTAAGAAAGCAAGTTCTTCTGAAAAATCCGGATCTGTAAAAAAGAAAGCATCTGCAATCAACATACCAATATCCAGTAAAGAGAAAACAGTCCGGCCAACCAAGAACAACCATAATCAGAAAGCTCAGGAAAAGAAGGTAAGAGATTCGCTTAAAAAAGCATTCAAGGAAGTGAAAGAAATTATTGAAGGTAAGAGAAAGCCTGGTAAAACCTTGGGAGAATTTTTGAAGGAATTAGACCGGAAGAAAAAGTAATTATCATACAATCATATTGATATTTTTATTGCTGGATTAACTAACTGGTACTGTAGGTTAGTATTACTTGCATTGACAAAAATAATGTTATCAGTTTTACTGATCCCATAGGCTTCATGAATATGTCCAAATATATGCAACTTCGGTTTAATAGCTTTTACAGCTTCTAATAGATCCCTACAACCAACCTGATCCTGGTGGAAGGTTAAATCGCCAAAACCGAAGGGTGGGCCATGTGTAATCAGTACTTCAGTGTCATTAGGTATAAGATCCCAATAGGATTTAATTTCAGCGCCACGTCTGCGGTTGAATGCCCAATCATAAAACCATGGTGTGATTGGAGAACCCCAAAATTTTATTCCCTGTATTTCTGTGCCGGAATCTTCCAGATAAATTACATTTTTAGGGATCAGTGATCTGAATGCTTTGGGATTCCTTTCAGCAAGGAAATCGTGATTGCCGGCGATGAGAATTTTATATTGATGCGGCTGGCTGCTGAACCAATTGAGAAAGTCTACAATTTCATGCTCTCTTCCCCTTGAACTGAAATCTCCCGCATGGATCAAGATGTCTCCAGCTGGAAGGTGAAGGTCTTTGTGTAAACAATGGGTATCGGAGATAAGTATCAGTTCGGTCACTACTTCACAATTTGAATTTTATCGTCATTTAGTCCTGGGTATGCCTATTTAGCAAGCTGCGTAAACACGTTGTAAACGCAGTTTGTAAAAATAGATGGTATAATGTTTACATCTAGCACACTAAGTTGTTAAACAAATGTAAACATGAAATTTTGTAATTTCTTGGCTCTTTAGCACCTATGGCAGACTGATTTTTATTCAATAATACCAGGAGGATTAGTGAGTGCTTACAGAAGGATGTAAACGAGGCTGGGAGAGCTTGTTAATCGCATAGATCCCAATCCCTCCCAACACTACAATTCCTCCAGCTATAGCAACAGGTATCCAATTAAATTCATTGTTTTTAGGCGGGGTTGATACGGGATTGCGCATTACTGGTTGGGGCGGTTGGTGTATCTGAATTATCGTAGGTACCTGTTTTGCCGGCATACTTACCGGTGTGGATTGAACTTGAGCGCTTCCTCCACCTGTAGCAGTTGAGGCTACAGTCTTTACGACTTTGGCTGCGCCTCGCAGCAGTTTTCCTACAAATGTGATTCCAAGATCCCCCATAGTTGGTGCATCATCTGTACTCTCATACACGTAGCCACGTTGATCTTCGAATAGAAGTCTGGTTGGCTCACCAGGAACATTGATTTTGTGGACCGCTACGATCACAGCATCTTCAGGTGGTGAAATTTGAAGGTGTGTTCTTAATTTTCTCATTCAGTTCATGAATGTTGGCCGCAGAAATATTTCCTATATAGTCTGGACCGGTAAGCCTTGAGTGTTTCATAATTTAATTCTCCTTCTATTGTTAGTATAAAATTACTTGATTTTTATTTCAGATCCTTTATCTATCCTATTACATAATATGAAATTGGATCTTTCTACTATAAAATCCGAATTCTCAAATTCTCATTCGTTTTGGGGCGTATATAGAGCTGAGTATTGAGAAACCATTCATTTAATAGCATTTTAAGCTGCTTATTTTGATTTTCTCATTTATATCTATATATATTTATTTTGAGATGAGAATTGAGAATTGTACTTCTTCTTTCTCAGTTCTATTATCTGGATTTCCAGTGAATGAGAATTGAGAATTGCATTTTATTAATAATTTCAAAAAGGAAGCTCTTCATCTGTTTTGTCTTTCTCTGTCTTTTCTTGTTTGCACCAGTAATACTTTTCTTGTTCATCAAGTGCGATTATTTCCTCTTTCTTTAATTCATCTCTTCGTCTATAAGCCGTTGCTGTGCTAACTCCGATTGCTCCGGATCTTCCAGGAGCGTACAGTTCAATTCTATTGATTAATTCTTTTTCGTCAATGCGCTCAGATCCCATGACGAAAACCTTTTCACATAGCTTGTTTAATTCTTCGATTTTTTTCTTTTTGGGATCAAGCTGCTCCTTAATCCTGGATGACTCCAGTTCTCCAGCGGTAATCATGCGCTTTTGTTCATCGCAATAACGAAAGTAAACGGCCTCAAAATCCTTACTCCCTCTTATCATTAAAGGTTCGATACTGTGAATGCCGGTTGATCGATTCTTTTTAATGGTGATTGATCCACCACACTTTCTTGCAGCTTCAGATCCGGTGTGTCCACGCATTTTATCTGAACCAATATTTTGGTGAATGATAAATATAAAAGTAGTATTCAGGATATCGGCCTGGGTCATAAACCAATTAATTACCTTATCGGCTTCTACAGGATCATTATTGTTTTCAATAAGATCCGTTAGACCATCTATTATCCATAGATGAGCGTCGGGATACTTTTTTATTAGTTCCTGTACGTATTTCATCTTTTCAGACTTAGTGTATCTTCTAAGATTGTAAAGATGAAGGTTATCAGGAGTTTTATATACATTAAGGGTTTCAAGGATTGAATCTTGAAATTTTTTGGTATAACCTTTGGGTTGTTCAGTATCGATATAAATTACTTCTTTACCGGCCGCATAACTGGTGCGAATTTTTAAAGTATCAATTCCTGGAGGAGTGTATTCCATGAGTGCGGTTGCAATTATGAATTGACATACAGTAGATTTTCCAACCTTAGGCGGTCCGGAAATTGCGCTAACATCACCTTTAATTGCAAACCTGGCGCCGGCAATTTCTATTACTGACTCAATTTCTGGTATGACTGTATCAGACGTAATTCTATCCTTGTCAAAATGACCTAAAAATTGAACTTCTGGATTGATACCATTAACTGCTTGAAAACTGTCTCTACTAATTGGCATCGTTATTAAATTTTTTTCTTATTAAGATCGCTTTTAATTCTTTCACAAAATTTTTCAAATGTATCATCGGATACCCTTTCATTTAATAAATCTTTAATACATCCTTGTGCTTGAGTTTTCCAGAGTTTTATTTCTAGCTTTAACCTCCATACTTCAGTATAATAGGAGTCGATAATTTTTTCAGTTTCATTGTAAAAATTTTCTAAGATTGTGATCTCGTCGCTTATCTTATCAATCCAACGTGAATTTTCTCCTTTGCTCTTCATTCGTTCAAGCTCATTATATTTTTTGCCAATAAGCTCAATGAAAGCCGGTGATTTTTTTAGCCAGGATGTTCGGAAGTTTTCTTCAAATGTGCGAGTTTCTATCATGATACCCTCCTTTTTATAAAGTCAGGGATGTTTGATAGATAGAAAGATAGGTAGGCTAAAAGACATTTGCTTTTTGAAGCCTTAAGATTTAACTTTGTGCTCATAGACCATAATGATTTTATGTCCTGTTTACATGCTGCAAACACTGTAAACAGGACTTTTCTTTTTATTCCAATACATAGAATTTTACAAGCTTGCCAGTAGTTTTACACTCTTTCCGGCAGCCCACTTTTACTATCTTATTATTTTCAAGCTTGTATAATAGATTAGTGATGCTGGATCTTTCGATGCCAGATAATTGCGATAGTATCCTGGAGCTGCATGGCCCTTTCTTTCTAATTAGGTTCAATATTCGAACCTTCTGAGATGATTCTTCCAGGCTAATTCTTTTTTTCGTCTTCATTTTTACCTCCTTCATATTTTATCAGTTCCTTGCTTCATTGCCTTATTTATTTCAGATACATAGAAGAAGGGTTTGCGGCCCAGGTAGTGCGGCTTTAGCACTCCTTTGTCGATAAGGGAATAAAGGAAGCTTCTTGATCCAAAGCTTTGAGTAAATTCTTTTACTGAGATAGGAATTTCTGTTTCTTTTGGTGTTATAGTTTCCATTACTTTACTTTTTGGTTTATGATTTCAAAGTAAAGTCAGGTTCCTTAAAAAAGGGAATGGGTAGGCTTTAAGTAACTTGTAAGTAATTGACGATTAAATGATTTTAATTACAATAACAAAATAATAGGTAGGTTAAGGTATGCTAAAGTAGGGTTTCAAAATGCTCTTTAATCTTTACCATATTTTTCAATTCATCGCTTTTCTTAGACGCTTTAAAATAACTCGGCTTAAAGTAATTTTTAATTGTAGGATCAATTTCAATATTAAATTCCTTGCAGATTGCATCACGAAGCTCGGATGCTCTTATGTATCGATTTAAATATTTTTTTGCTTTTAATGCTTCACACAAGGCTATTATCTGGAGTTTGTATCCATCAGCATCAATCCAGGTTCCTCCTCTGATAAATCCCTCTCTTTCTAATATTTTTTTTACTTCATCATACTTCATTTCGTATTTTGAAGTAAAAAGGATTTTAAAAGAAAGATCTTTATTGTTTTTAGTTATCTCATCCTTTGATAAATTTTGAATCCATTCATCAATAGTTGTTTCGATAGATACTGGTAATTCAAATAAGTCTTTGTGATCCCTTCTTGTAAGAGTTAAAAATCTCACCATTTTCTTTTCATCATTGTTAAAAGATTTACTTAAATGGAAATCTAAAAACTTATCGATATCTAAATGGTTCAGTTGAGAAATTCTGAACATAAAAAAGAAACTATAGTAGTCATCATCATCACTACCAAGAGTTACATCAATTACCTCGTCATATTCAACGACAAGATTTTCATATTTATTTATATAAAATGCACTTGGATTTTCCGAGTTAAGTATTTTTATTTTTTCATCAACGGAAATATTCTCCGGGTAACCTTGTCCATATTTTCTCCAGGCCTCCGCAATCGTCTTGTGATAGCCTTTATTCAAGCAATAATCAAGCGACTTTTCACGATACAATTTACTTTCCTTACCGCCAGCCTGGTGCATCATGTTTAAATTTATGGAAAAGCGAAAGCGATCCATTATCCCATCCATATTTATTTGCTGTGTTTTTCTTTATCAATTATACAAAAAACAGGATGGAAAATAAAGTACTATATTGTATTTTATAGTTCAATGATGTCTTTAGATGTAAAACTTGAGAGGGATAATTTCTAAACAATGCTGATCTTGGGCCTAGGCTTTTCAATTATTAAATTTAATTCTTCCGGAATATAAAATTCCTTTACATTGCTTAATGGAATTGGTTCTTTAAAATGCGGAGCAATCGCTTTGAGTCTTTGAATCACCCCTTCATTATCCAGGGACTGCACAAATACCTTCTCTATTTTTTTCATTTCTTTCAAAATAGAGTGATCAATTAATCTATTGAAAGTAGGAAATGAATAACCTATGATTATTAATATATTGGTTTCACTCGCAATTTTTTTTGCATCAGAGGTTTTTGGATTCCCAACAATCAATACATGATCGTTTTCATTGATTATTCCTCCTTCACCTTTGTTAGGCTTAACGAATACAGTGTCGCTTTGGATATTGTTAATTGAAACTATGGTTGCTTTCTTTCCGGTATTATGTAGGCGTATAATAAATGTTTCCGGACTTGATTGATTGTGGCCTGGATTAATAAATTTTGGTTTGATTTCTGATTTTCTTTTTTTCAATTCTCTCTCTTCTCTTCTCTTCTCTTCTCAATTTCAATTTGCTCCCTTAATAAAGCATCCTGAGTTTCTCTGCTTCTATTAGCTTTTCGCTGAGAAATGATTCTGTATACTAAAAATCCTAAAGAGCCAGCGGCCGCAATGATTGTAATGTATTCCATAACTGGAGATAATGTTCACATGTAAATTTACTTACAAGGTAAGAAACAGGGAAGAAAACTCGACTTATTGCTTCACCTAAAAATAAAAACACCTTGTAATTTATTAATTATCAAGGTGTTGTAAAATTATCAGTGGAGCCGCAGGGAGTCGAACCCTGGTCCAGAGAAGGCAACCGTAGCGTTTTCTACATGCTTAGATAATCCTTGGTTTTGGTGACAGGCAAGGTGGATCTCAAACCTAAACTTGTCCTTATCCGCTTTATCTCACTAAAACATCACGGCATGTTTTAGCCAGCTCGGCATTATGATGTTCCGTTGCAGATCCGGCAGAGCAGAGGATCTGCGGAACACATTGCTAGTTAATACCTAGATTAAGCAGCAAGGGCGTAGTTAGACTCGCCAATTATAGTTGTGAAAGTTTTATTTACGGGTAATACTAACAACACCCGGCATGCTTACACTCAGAAACACAACCTGTCAAATCCGGTCGGCCCCAAGTAATTCAGATAAAAATAAGATTCAAATATAGCCAAATTTTTTAACAGATATGCAGGGGCTTTGGTTCAGATTTTATAGAGGAATCTGCGCGAGTGATGCAATGAGGGACAGTACCTGTTTCTATACTACTGCTAATTCTACTTTAACACATTTAATGTTTTGATAATCAATAATAGTATAATATTTTTGTGTTATCAAAACAAGACAG
>JAIERY010000248.1 GCA_019746425.1 Cytophagaceae bacterium | reverse complement strand
GCTACTCCTGCTGCGACTACAACTTATACTGTCACTGTAACAGATGGCAATGGTTGTCAGGATACAGATGACGTAACTGTTTTTGTTAATCCTGCTCCAACAGGTATTGCTACTGCAAACCCAAATCCGGTTTGTCTGGGAGATGCTACTCTTGTAACAGCCAACTTTGACGCTGGATTTATACCTGCTGCAAACGCGTATTCATTTGATGGAGGAAATTCTTTCCAGGCTGGTAATACTTTTAATATTCCTGCTGTAAATTCTGATACAACAGTTTTAGTGGTATTGACAGATGCAAATGGATGTGTAAGCTCTCCGATTACAGTTAGTATCAGAATGAGAGACTTTATCGTATCACTTACCAATACCAGTCCGCTCTGTAATGGAAACAACGACGGTATCATAGATATAACTAATGTTGCAGGAGGCACTGGCCCTTATAACCTATCTTTGAATGGTATGCCAGGAGTAGCTCCTTTCACTTACAATAATTTAATTGCAGGGGTATATAATCTTACAGTAGTAGATGCGATAGGTTGCCGATATGATACCTCTATTACAATTACCGAACCTACAGATCTGAGTTTATCAGGTATATCTAACTCTCCTATTTGTGCTTTCGGAAATAATGGACAAATAACTTTATTTGGAATGGGTGGCAGCCCGGGTTATTTATTTGCTGATTCCAATATGAACTTTGGTGCGACAAATATTTTTACAGGATTGAATGCCGGAACATTCAGGTTTTATGTAAGAGACAGCAATTTCTGTCTGGATAGTGCAGATGTTACACTTAACTCCTTCCCTCCTGTCAACATTAATACAATGGGTGTGGTAGTAAAACATTTAACATGTAACGGTGTAAATACAGGAGAAATTCATTTATCAAATATCAGCGGTGGAATAAGACCTTTAACATTTAGTTTAAACGGCGGGACGGCACAAAGTGATTCTAATTTTGTAAGCCTTGCGGCTGCTACTCACACCATCACTATTACCGACGCCAATAATTGTAGTTTCATTTATGATACAACAATTACTTCGCCGCCTGCCATTAGCTTTAATTTAACTCCAACTAAATTGGAGACTTGCAACAATGGTGATGGAGAATTCATTTTAGATAATGTTTCCGGTGGCATGAGCCCATATACTTATTCATTTAATAACGGGGCACGTGTAGCATATCCTGGAGGAGTGGTAACATTTGATAGCCTGACTTCCGGAGTGTATACCATTGAAGTATTTGATAGCAGCCTGCCTCCATTTGGCTGCAGCACAACCAGAAGCCTGACACTACCTAAAAAACCAGGACCTGTTCCTTTTGTAAAAGTAGTTGATGCAAAATGCTATAAAGGAAATGATGGAGAAATTTCCATAGACTCTCTGGAAGGAGGAGCTCCCTTATTTAAGAGAATCATTTTAAATAAAATAATTATTAATCCGGATAGCAGTATAACAGTAGCTCAAATTGACAGTGCATTAAATGTAGGAAGCAACACTGTCATTACATTCCCTGGTTTAAATAAAGCAAGCTATTTTATGACTATAGAAGATCAGGAATGTGTTTATCCCATCAATTTCTTTTACGAATATCAGGCATGGGATAGCGTACTTAATCAGCCGGATTATGATACCATTATGCCGGTATTAAATGTAAATCATCCTGACTCAATTACAGCTCTGATTTCTACATTTGCCTCTGACAGGTATTTAAGTGTAGGCTATGCGTTTATTCACAATATAACAGGCGGCACACCCGGATATGAGTGGAGCATGGATAGCACCACATTCTTACCTATCGCAAATGATAGTGTTACGATATATAACCTTGCGACAGGAAGTTATGTGGTTTATATAAGAGACAATAATGGCTGTAAATATAAGTTTACTTTCTCAATCGGGGCTGGATTCTATATTCCAAACTTAATTACTCCTAATAGTGATGGGCATAATGATGTTTTTGAAGTAATCGGCCTGCCGCCAGGTTCTGAGGTAAGAATATACAACAGATGGGGAAGCCGGGTTTACTTTAATAAGAATTATGACAACAGTTGGGATGGAAGCAATGAACCGGCAGGAGTGTATTATTACGACCTTGTTCTTCCGAATAATAAGTTATATAAGGGCTGGGTAGAAATAGTAAGGTAAGAATACAGAATTAAAATCCCATAAAATAAAAAAGCATCCGTCAACTGGCGGATGCTTTTTTATTTTATGGATGTCAGGAAACTAATGGTATCTACTCCATCTGCATAATCATTCACCGAAGGAAACTGAGCTTCGCCAAAAGGTATAGTCCCTGGGATTTTATTAATATTGGAAACTATCGCCTGTATCTTGTCTTTATGTATATCCAGTTTTTCCTGCACATCATGAAGGTCATTATAATATTCATAATACACTACAGATATAGGAGAAAAAAAATCGACACTTTCCCTCAACAGTAAAAACCCATTATCCAAATGAGGGATCTGATTGACTAAAAAAACAGATTTATTGTAATCATAATTATTATAATACTTATGATTATCAATTAAATGCTTTTTTAATTCTACACTTCTGAAGAAGTTGTCAAAGTTAAATTGTAAGGGTAAAAATAATTTAGATACATTTCTGCAGCCTAAACCAAAATACAAAAGTATATCTGTCCCTAAACGTTCAAGATCTTCTGCCCCCTCTTCCCCATTTAATATGGCGCATGAAGTTCTGTTCTGCCTGATAATGTGTGGTATTTTTGAAAAATAATAATGGAAATAATTTGCCGTATTATCGCTGCCTGTAGCAATCACCGCATCCATATCGTTCAACCGGTCTACAAAATGAATATGGTCTTTAAATTGCGGCTCAATATCAATTAATATATCTGCTATTTTTTTTAATAAAATTGAATCGTCGGAGCTGAGTTTTGCATAAAGTATATTTCCTGAAATCAACACACAAAGTAAATCATGAAACCCTACACCAGGGATATTCCCTGCCATCACTACTCCGACTTTTTTAGGAGGTTTATTTAATATAGAATATTTACTTATCCAGCTTTCAAGATTTTTTGGCTTTAGGATCTCTATGATGCCTTGCAACGCGGTGCGGATATTCACTTCTGTGAACCAATTGTTATTGGCTTTGGCCAGTAAGATCCAGTTCTGTAAGTCATTTTCGGGAAGATTATAAATCCTTTTTCCTAATTCAATAAACGCATTTATTCTTTTTTCAAGATCCATCTTATGCAAGAATTTGGATTAAAAATAGTCAAAAATATATCTTTATTTGGTTTGAATAGAATCAATTTGTATATAATTTTGTTCCTTATTGAGTTTAAAATAGGAGAATTTATGGCTATAATGATTACTGACGAATGTATAAACTGCGGGGCATGTGAGCCAGAATGCCCGAATACTGCCATATATGAAGGCGGTGCACAGTGGACATTTGCAGGAGGAACAAAGCTTTCGGACATAGAATTGGAGGATGGTACTGTCGTATCTGCTACCCTACCTCAAGAGCCTGTATCCAATGAATTTTATTATATAGTAAGCAATAAGTGTACAGAATGCATGGGCTTTCACGAAGAGCCTCAATGCGCTGCGGTATGTCCTGTCGACTGCTGCATTCCTGACCCTGATAATGTAGAATCAGAAAACATACTTCTGGGCAAAAAGGCCTGGATGCACGGGGAATAATATATAAAACCTCAACCAGTCAAACTCCAAATTCCAGGAAGCTTTTCTGGGATTTGGAGTTTGTTTTTTTAAGATTTCGGCGGATTTGGATTTTGCACTATGGAATTCTATTTTTAGATCTTCAACATACACCACTGTTAATATTATGAAAACATTAGACACTTTTAATTTCGCCGGAAAGAAAGCATTAGTAAGAGTAGATTTCAACGTACCGCTTAATGAGAAATATGAGATTACAGATGATACACGACTTAAAGCGGTTATCCCTACTGTCAATAAAATAATAAAAGATGGTGGTTCAGCTATCTTAATGTCCCATCTTGGAAGACCTAAAGACGGACCTACAGAAAAATATTCCCTGAAACATCTTATACCTTATTTAAACAAGACTTTTAATACACAGGTAAAATTTGCTTCTGACTGCATAGGAGAAGATGCAAAAAAATTAGCTGCTGATCTAAAGCCAAAAGAAATATTATTACTGGAAAATCTTAGATTTTACAAAGAGGAAGAGAAAGGTGATGCAGCTTTTGCTGAGAAACTTGCCAAACTTGGTAATGTATGGGTGAATGATGCATTCGGAACAGCACACAGAGCACATGCCTCTACTGCAGTAATGGGACAATTTTTAACAGACAAAGTATGTGGCAATGTAATGCAGGCAGAATTAGACAATGCAAAAAGAGTGCTTGAAAAAGCCGATAAACCTCTTACAGCAATTATGGGAGGAGCAAAAATATCTGATAAGATATTAATCATAGAAAGGTTATTAGATAAAGTAGACAATCTTATTATTGGAGGAGGAATGTCTTACACATTCAGCAAGGCCTTGGGAGGAAGTATAGGAAACTCACTTTTGGAAGCAGACAAAATGGATCTTGCCCTAAGCCTGATAGAAAAAGCGAAGAAAAAAGGGGTAAAACTCATTTTGCCTTTGGACAATATTATAGCAGATAAATTTGACAATAATGCCAACAGAAAGACTGCAGATAGCGGACAAATTCCTGATGGGTGGCAAGGCCTGGACATCGGACCAAAAACTATAAAGGAATTTTCTTCAATCATTGAAAATTCAAAAACCATATTATGGAACGGACCTATGGGAGTTTTTGAATTTGAAAACTTTGCAAAAGGAACAGTGGCCATTGCCGAAGCAGTAGTAAAAGCAACACAGAAAGGAGGCTTCTCACTCATTGGAGGAGGAGATTCTGCCTCTGCAATAAATAACCTGGGGTACGGAGACAAAGTATCTTATGTTTCTACTGGTGGCGGGGCATTGCTTGAATACATGGAAGGGAAAGTACTTCCAGGAGTAGCTGCATTGGAAAAATAGATCGGAGATCAGAATAGATTAATTGATTTCACTGATAAAAATAGCATAGATTAATTTCTATGCTATTTTTATTTATTATAATAATTTACTTCTTCTCTCCCAACCAAGCCCATCTCAATAATTTCTTTTTCTTTCTCAAGCCAAATCGATGAATAGCATATTTCTCTATATGTTGTGTCATCTCCTCTACTGAATCTGTAAATAAAAATAGATTTAAATCTTCCGGATGTATTGTGCCTTCGTTAGCCATATATTCTATATATTCATAGAGTTTTTTATGATATTCTTTATCCATTAAAACTACCGGGAATTTTTTCACTTTAGCTGTCTGAAGTAAAGTGATAGCTTCAAAAAACTCATCCAGCGTTCCGAAGCCTCCTGGCATAACCACGAAGGCATATGAATATTTGGTAAGCAAAACTTTTCTTACGAAGAAATAACGGATATTAACCCATTTATCCAGGTATGGGTTAGCCGACTGTTCAAAAGGCAATACAATATTACAGCCCACTGATTTTCCTCCCGCTTCTTTAGCGCCTCGATTGGCTGCTTCCATAATTCCCGGACCTCCGCCTGTCATCACGGTAAAACCCAGGCTTACCAAGGCCTTCCCTACTTCCCGGGCTTTAGCATAGACGGGATGGTCTTCTTTAAATCTTGCAGATCCGAATACTGTCACACAAGGTCCGACAAAGTGAAGAGCTCTGAAACCTCTCAAAAACTCTCTGACGATTTTTAATGTAAAGAAAAACTCTCTTCTTCTTGACCGTGGACCTTCTAAAAAGTATTCTTCTTCTTTTGCTTCATTTTTGATCTTTTGAGGGTCTGTAATTATTTCATGAGGTACCGTTTTCAATATTTTAAAAAGTTTAGTGGTTACAAAATTAAAAATTCTTCGCTTATATCAGGTTCTACTATTCAGATATTCTCTGATATTATCATAAACTCCTTTCAATAATTCTTTTCTTGCCTCTACGCTTGCCCAGGCAATATGAGGGGTCAATAACAATTTTTCCTTATTTTTGATACTCATAAAAGGATTGCTTTTACCAATAGGCTCTTTCTCATATACGTCAATAGCTGCTCCTGAGATTAAATTCTGGTTTAAAGCTTTTACCAGATCCTTTTCTATAATGATCCCACCTCTGCCGGTATTCACAAGAATAGCAGACTGCTTCATTAATTTAAATTGAGCCAAACCTAGTAAATTTTTAGTTTTTTCATTTAGAGGAGCGTGAATTGATATTACGTCCGAAGTTTTCAGCAGATCATCCAATTCTGTACGCTTATAAACCGGATCAGAATTCTTTCCAGAAGTAGAATAATAAATAACTTCAGCGCCAAAAGCTTCTGCCACTTTTGCTACTTCTTTGCCTATGGTGCCTAAACCAATTATTCCAAATACCTTATCTTTTAGCTCAAAAATATTTTTATCCAGGCAGGTAAAAATATCTGAGCGTGAATATTTTTTAGATTTTACAAATCGATCGTAGTAAGATATGTGGTTAAGAAGATAAAATATCATAGAGAAGGTATGCTGTGCAACACTATGAGTAGAATATCCCTTTACATTTTTAACCTGTATATCTTTTTCTTCCGCTGCTTTTAAATCAATATTATTGGTACCTGTAGCAGCAACACAAATCAGTTTAAGTTTATCAGCTTTCTTAATTATTTTTTTATCAATAATTACTTTATTGGTAATTACAATTTCACTATCCTGTATCCTTTTAAAAGTTTCAGAGGCTTTTGTATTCTGGAAGACCTGTAAATCACCCAGTAGTTCCAGGTCATTAAGTTCAGGAAGGGCGCCAACTGTCTTTGCATCTAAAAAAGTAATTTTCATAAATTATTATTTTTTAATATTGTCATCCGAGATAAACAGTTTTAAATAAATCGATTCCTTTAAAAGTACAAAGGCGGATTTTACATTTTGTA
>JAIERY010000418.1 GCA_019746425.1 Cytophagaceae bacterium | reverse complement strand
TTTTAAATCATTGTATCTTAAAAAATCATTCACTGTAATTCCTCCCTGTATGGCAAGTGTTGCTGCATTATCCCCGCTTTTTGCTTTTATCACTTTAATCTTATTGACAAATGTCAACATGGCAACATCAGAAGTACCTGTTAAATCAGAATCCCTTTTTTTCTTGTCTGGCTTCAGCACATGTTCTTCCTTTTTGGCAATATACTTTGTTTCATTTTTATGAATCACATTCTTAGCAACCAGTCTTTCCTTTTCTGCAGGTGTAACAGGTAAAATTACAGCATAAGTTTTATCATCTGGCACATTTCCTCTGAGCAGCCATTTATTATACATGTATAATTTTTCAATGGCAACCTCGGTCTCATTGGATATTTCCACCATAGACTTATTCTGACAATTGTCATGTATTACCAACATTTGCGTAGGATAAATATCCTTGCCAACTGCATCCTGGTAAGCGAGCTTATGAGCAAGAAACCTGATCACGTACCAATGCATGTCTTTGTCTATTACCATCTTTTTTGCCCCTATATATTTATCTTTCACCATAGATTTCACTCCTCCCAATCCTACATTGTAAGAGAGCAAAGCATAGATCCAATTATCCAAAGCACCGTTATTCTTTTTAAGGTATTTTGCAGCGCCACGTGAAGATGAAACTATATTGATTCGCTCATCAACATAATAATCTACACGCAGTCCAACCTCGATAGCTGTTTCCTTTTTAAACTGCCAATATCCTACTGCATTCGAACTGGAAACCACATCTGAAACCAATGCGCTTTCCTGCAAAGAGAGAAATTTGAAATCGTCAGGAAGATTTTCTTCCTTGAAAATTTTTTCGATAATGGGGAAATAAAGATTGGCCCGCTCCAGCTTAATCTGAAAACCCTTCTGACTTTTTGTAATTAATTCTATATCCGATTTTAATTTTCTTCTTACTTCATCAGTAAGTTTAAGATCCATGCCGGCAAAATGTATTTCCTCAGGAACCTCCACTGTGAATGCCGTTCCTGCTATTGCAGCAAAAAAGAAAAATAAAATAAATTTTTTCATAATTTTCTTACTATCATAAGGCCATCTCTTATCGGCAGTAAAACATTTTCTATTCTTTTATCCTGCTGGACAAAGTCATTAAACTCCATAATGGCATTGGTGTCTTTATCAATTTTCTGTGTTGCTTCAGCTACCTTGCCGCTCCATAAAACATTATCAGCAATAATAACTCCGCCTTTTCTCACTTTATCAAATACCATATTGTAATATTGCAGATAATTGATTTTATCAGCATCTATAAACACCAGATCAAATTCAGTCTGCAGTTCTGGAATTATTTCCAAGGCATTGCCGATTTTCAAATTGATTTTATCCTCCATTCCTGCTTCACGAATGTATTTCAATACCAGGCTTTCCAATTCTTCATTGATATCAATAGTGATCAGCTTTCCATCCTTTGCCAAACCTTCTGCAAGACATATAGCCGAATAACCGGTAAAGGCCCCTATCTCCAGAATATTTTTTGGTCTGAGCATATGAGAAATCATACTAAGTACCCTGCCCTGAAAATGTCCTGAAAGCATTCGTGGCATGAGCACATTCGCATTAGTTTCACGGTTAAGCTTTTTCAATACTTCACTTTCCGGTGAAGAATGATTTTCTATATAGGAGAGAATATCTTTATTGAGAAAATCCATTAGTCAGGAATGTATTTTAGAAAACTTAAACTCTCTTGCTTAAAAATATCATTGGAAATCTCCATGATCTCTGTAGCTGTGACTTTTTTTATTCTGTTAAATATATCTTCCAGCGAATCCACATATCCCAGATCCAGAATACTCTTGCCCATCATCTGCATAAAGTTGATATTGCTTTCCTCAGCCATGGCAAGTTGTCCGATCAATTGCTCTTTACAATAATGTAACTGCAGTGAACCAAGTCTTGTATTTTTAAATTTATCCAGTTCTTTCAACACCAGCCGAATACTTTTCTCCAATTGTTTTTTTTCTGTGGCAAAATAAATGGAAAACAAACCTGTATCTATTAAAGGAGAATAATTAGCTTCAATGTTATATACAAATCCGTTTCTTTCCCTAAGCTCCAGATTTAATTTGGAATTCATGGCAGGGCCACCCAGCAGATTCACCAACATGAAAAATGGAATTCTTCTTTCATCTTTTAACTTATAAGCTGTACGCCCGATCATACAATGCGCCTGATGAATATTTTTTCTGCTCTCAATGGTACTGGGAATATATTTTTTAAAGGGAATTCGCATATGATTAGCTGTACAGGCAGATATAGGAGCCAGGTATTTATCCGCCATCACTTTTACCTTTTTGAAAGGAATATTCCCAATAGAAGAAAATATAAGTTTTTCCGTATCCAGGGTTTCTCTCACAAATTTTTTAAAATCTTTTTCCTTAAATGCTTTCACGGTGCCGGGTGTACCAAGGATATTAAAGCCTAAAGGATGTTCACCGAATATTAAGCTCTCAAAATCATCCTGAATAGCATCTTCAGGAGTATCGGCATACATAGACATCTCTTCAAGAATTACACCGCGCTCTTTTTCAAGCTCTCTGATAGGAAATGTAGAATTAAAAGTAATATCTGAGAGAAGTTCCATTGATTTTTCATAATGCTTATCAATGACGGAAGCGTAAAAGCATATTTTTTCTTTGGTTGTATAGGCATTCAGCTCGCCTCCTAAAACTTCCAACCGGTTTATGATGTGAAATGATTTTCTTTTCTTAGTGCCCTTGAAAGCCATATGCTCCCAGAAATGAGCAAGCCCCATTTGATTTTTTTCTTCGTCCCTGCTGCCCACATCAAGAATAAACCCGCAATGAGCTATTTTGGTATGGTTTACTTCCCTGTGAATAATCCTGATGCCATTTTTTAAAGTATATATTTCGTATTCCTTTTCTTTCATCAGGCTTTGTATTGAAGAACTAAAAATGAAATTATTCCCATATAATTTCTATCACTGCAGGATATATAAACAAAGTAGTTCTTGTGGTGCCTGCCACTTTGCGTATTTTCAAGCGCCCGTCCTTTAGATTAACCACCTGCTGCTGTATTACTATTGTCTTATTCTTTTTGTGAAAAACCACTACTTCTTTTTCTGTGTCTTTGTCAAACCTGAGTAATACACTCTTCCCTTTTACTTTTTTCTCTTCTGGTTTCGGCAAAACATAGTTTTTGTCCTCGATTAATTTCAAAGCCTTTTTTGCGTTTGGCACTCCATAACCAAGATAATTATTCCCATATGGATATAAATGAGAGCTCTTCTCTATAATCTCTTTAAGTTGCTTATTACTAAGTGTACTATCTTTTTGCATGAGACACGCTACAAAACCTGTTACCGCCGGAGCAGAAAATGAAGTGCCGGCAAGAGAATAACAGGAAACATTAGGTTTCAGGTAAGACACAAATTCCTGACCAATGCTACTGTAATTGGTTTTCTCCCATACCGGATCCTTAGTAGCGCCTACCGACAAAGAGCCTTCTGCATCTGCAGGAGCTGAAACTATTCGCCAATTGGAATTTGTGCCCTCATTACCTGCAGACACTACAAGAAAAATCCCTTTTTCATCTACGGCCATTTGAGCTGCCTGGGATATGCGTGTGGTTTTACCATTCATCTCCTCAAGCTTGTAATTGTCCTTCGGATCATCCATATTAATGGAATATCCTAATGAAGTATTTATTAATCTTACTCCTAAACTATCCATCCATTCCATCGCCATGATCCAGTTATCTTCTTCGCCGCGGTATTCATTGGCTTCATTTTCGGTTCTGGCCAGATAAAAATTCCCATTGATGGCCATTCCAAGTTGCTTATTGAAAGCAGAATCATAACCTGTGATCATGGTAAGTACATCTCTACCATGATGATCATTGTCTTTTATAGTATCATGAGTCAGGCTTTCTGCATGAGATGAAAGAAAATCTCTTTCTTTGATAATTCTGCTTTCCGTAAATAAATGAGAAAGCCTTTTGTCTTCGAATGCCTTATAAAAACCGGCATCTATTACTCCGACAGACACTCCTTTGCCGGTAATACCATTACGGATAAATGCATCTCCCTCCATTTGCTTGACAGCAATCCAGAAATCATTAGGATTTACATCGAGATAATTGCCTGTAACCTGTATTCTTCTATCGATTAAATAAACTCCTTCTACAAAAGGCAGTGATAAAACATTTTGCACCTGATCAGGGCTGAGAAATGCAGAAACAGAATTAAACCATTTGGAAGTGCATACTACTTTTACTCCTAAAGAAACCAGACTGTCTTTATAGGAAGATTTTACAGGAATATCAGTATATTGGTAAAGAGGCAAACCATACCTGATACGGTTATTGATGGTTTCTTTGCTTAAATTTTTTTCGTATTGATAGCTATGAGTATCTTTATCTTTGAATGCGATCCAATATTTTTCCTGCGCACATACCGAAGATGTAAGAAGGGACAAAATGAAAAACAACCTCAACATATTGATAGTATATATATAATATTTTAATTTTTATAAAATTAAATCAAAAATGAGATACTTACCCATAGGCAAAGATTTTTTTATCCAGAACCGACAAAATTTCATTAAAAATCTCAGACCCGGATCCATCGCTGTTTTCAACTCTAATGATATCTATCCTACCAATGCTGATGGAACAATGCCTTTCAGACAAAATAACGATCTTTTTTATCTTACAGGTATAGATCAGGAAGAAACAATGCTGCTGTTGTTCCCCGATGCAAAAGAAGAAAACATGAGGGAAATTCTCTTCATCAAAGAGACCAATGAACATGTAGCAATATGGGAAGGACAAAAATTAAGTAAAAAAGAGGCCAGCGAAATATCTGGTATTGCAAGGGTAGTTTGGGTATCTCAGTTTGAATCCATTTTTGAAACTATTTTACCCGATTGTCAGCATATATACCTCAATTCCAATGAACACAACCGCTCAGTAAAAGTAGTAGAGACCCGCGACGATAGGTTTGTACACTGGTGCCAGGAAAAATATCCACTTTATAAATATGAAAGATCTGCTCCCATCCTGCATTCTTTAAGAGCTATTAAAGCTTCTCAGGAAATTGAAATGATCTGTAAAGCTTGTGAGATTACAGAAAAAGCATTCAGAAGAATATTGGGGTTTATCAGACCAGGTATAAAAGAATATGAAATAGAAGCTGAATTTTTACACGAATTTGTCAGAAATGGCTCACGTGGACCAGCATACCAACCTATTATTGCATCAGGTGCCAATAGCTGCATATTACATTATATCAGCAACAACCAGGTTTGCAAAGACGGTGATATTATTCTCATGGACGTAGCGGCAGAATATGGTAATTATGCTTCAGATTTCACCAGAGTAGTGCCTGTAAATGGCAAATTTTCAAAAAGACAGAAAGATGTTTACAATGCTGTTCTCAGGGTCATGCGGGGAGCATTTCAAATGCTTACTCCGGGCAATGATATGAAAAACTACAATGCGCAGGTAGGTAATTTAATGGAAAAAGAACTGGTTGACCTGGGCTTGCTTAAAATGGATAATGTCAAAAAACAGGACAAAGATAACCCCTTATATAAAAAGTATTTTATGCACGGAACCTCTCATGCCCTGGGCTTGGATGTGCATGACGTCTTTGATAAAGCCCGCAAATTTGAACCGGGAATGGTATTTACTGTAGAACCAGGTATTTATACACCGGAAGAAGGTTTCGGAATACGCATTGAAAATGATGTTTGGATTTCAGAAAAAGGTCCTGTGGACCTGATGAAGAATATCCCCATAGAAGCTGAGGATATTGAAAATTTAATGTTTAAACGCTAAACCCCTAAAAACGCTCCAAAATCGTCGATATTTTATGAAAAAATGTCGATAACTTTTGTAACCTTGCCGACGAAAATCAAGTAAAAGATAAGTAGGACTATAATGAGAAGAAATGTTAAAATTTCTAAAAACAACGGCAAAACTAACAGGGATCTTTATACTCTTGACTTCATCTACTTATAATCAGCCAGATGCCAAATCTTATTATGAGAATGGCATGACCAGTCTGAATAAAAAAGAATACATACAGGCCATAGGGGAATTTACCAACGCAATCAGCTTGAACCCAAATTATGCAGATGCCTACTATTACAGAGGCTATGCAAAAGATTTGCTTGGCAAGGCGATGGGATACTTCAGTTCTGAATTATGCTTCGACTATGTAACAGCAATGAAACTGGGTAAAGGCGACGCAGCCGGTAAATTGGAAAAAACATGTATGGGAGAATGCTTCGACCTTGATGCAGCTTTCCTTGAACCAGAAGTAGTATTCTGTGCAGACTTCAGCTCAAAAATATTATCAGATTTACCTAACAATACAGAGAAGCTTCACAACCTCGTAAAATTAAATTTCTTCAACAATAAGCTTACAACACTTTCTGATAAATTCGGAACTCTTACTAATCTTGTTTCCCTTGACTTAAGCAGCAATAAGCTCACTTCAATACCTCCGGTAATAGGTAAGCTGACTCATTTAAGAGAATTAAGCTTAAATAAAAACCAGATAAAGGAGCTTCCTTATGAGTTTGGTAATCTGAAAGAAATCAAAACATTAAATTTAAGACAGAATGGATTGACTACCTTTCCAAAATCCATTTCAATGCTTACTTCACTGGAAAACCTGGATCTTGCGCTTAACCCGCTAACCAGTTTGCCGCTGGAGATTTCAAATCTTAAAAATCTTAAAACTTTAACTTTAGTAGGACATGAGATGCCTTTGAAAGAGCAGCAAAAAGTTAAAGCATTACTTCCGAACACGACAATCTATTTCGAATAATAGACAGGACCCCGACTCAATCGAGTAGGAAGATAGCCCTTATTGGGCTACCTGTCCTCTCACACCACCGTACGTACCGGTCTGGTATACGGCG
>JAIERY010000266.1 GCA_019746425.1 Cytophagaceae bacterium | reverse complement strand
AATCTTTTGAAAATGATTATTGAGGTGGCAGAAAAGAAAGAGATACCTTTCCAAAGGGCTTCTGCTTACCGTGCTACCGGCACTGATACGGATGCATTTGCTTACTCCAATGCAGGAGTATGTTCGGCTTTGATTTCTTTGCCTTTAAAATATATGCATACCACAGTAGAAACGGTTGCAATTGAAGATGCAGAAAATATTATTAAATTAATGTATGAATTTTTGATTCAACTAAAGGCCGGGCACGATTTCAGATACCTGAAATAGTTTCCGGAAATATTAATAAATGAATTTAAAATCACCTTATGAGAATTCTTGTTTTGTTTTTAATGATTGTAATAGCAGCTGTTGCTGGCGGAATTTATGGTGCGATATATGATCAGATCACTTATTCCATATCTTCTGAATTTTTTACAAAATTCAGATTCATAACTTTTAATATAGATCCCTCCGCGGAAAGATTAGGCGCCGCCAGGGTTGGTTTTCTGAATACCTGGAAAACAGGCTTAGTGATAGGCGGTGTGCTTGCTTTAACGGGTCTTATCAATAAAGAAATCAGGATGATGGTCAATAACACTGCGAAAGCTTTTCTCCTGGTTTTAATAGTTGCATTTGTAGTAGGGTTGATCGGCTGGTCAGTGGGTCCTCTTCCAGGACAGGCAGATCCTGATGCTGCTCTCAATATCACTGATAAAGACGCTTTCAAAACGGTGGTAAATATGAATAATTTCAGTTATGCCGGTGGTGTAATAGGAATGTTTCTTGGGATATTCTACCAGTTGTATAAACATAAGCTGTACAAAGCAAAACAGGCAGAATTATAATTTTCCTTATTCTGTAACCTTTTTATTCCTCGCTGATCTAATAGTAAATACCATTCTATGAAAGAAGAGGAAATCATTCATTCCATACTTAAAGGCGAAAAAGAGCTGTATGAATTGATTATGCGAAAGTATAACCAAAGGCTATACAGGATTGCCCGGGCAATGGTAAAAGATGAAGCTGAGGTAGAAGATATACTGCAGGATACGTATCTGAAAGCTTTTGAGAATCTAAAACAGTTTGAAGGACGCTCTCAGTTTTCCACCTGGGTCACAAGAATTTTAATTAACAATTCCAATGCTTCTTTGAATAAAAGGAAAAGGGTAGATGGTTCCATTGAAATTGAAAGCAGGCTTGAACATCAATCAGATAATTTGTATGAAACCCCTGATCAGCATATGTCAGCCATCGAATTGAAAAAAATACTGGAAGAGGCAATTGATAAATTGCCCGAAAATCTGAGAAATGTCTATGTAATGAGAGAAGTGGAAGGGCTGCATGTATCGGAAACGGCAGAGTGTCTAAGCATTTCAGAAGAAAATGTAAAGACAAGGTTGCATCGCGCCAAATCTTTGCTTAAAGAAGAATTATATCGTCGGTCAAAAGGTGACATTGAGGTTTTCAGGTTTGGCCTGGAAAGATGTGACAGGATAGTGTTGAGTGTAATGTGCCAATTGGGAAAATTAAACTAGGCTTATCGTATTTTCCTTCAAATATTAATTTTCCTATTTACAAGATCTCTTCATTTTCCGGACACATAACTTTACTGATTATTTTAATGTTATAATAAAAAGTAAAGATTATGAGATCGAAAGTACTTTCAGGAATGTTGCTGATAGCATTAATAAGCAGCCTGGGTTTTATTTTTAATCCGGCTTTTGATGAAACTGAAGAAAATAAAAGAGGAGCTACCCGTAAAGAAGACCTGCCTGAAGTGCTTTTCCAGGCCTTAAAGGCAAATGATTTTGAGCAACTCATCAATTATATTCCGGACGACAATGATTTGGCTTATATAAAAAATCATTCAGGTAAAAAGAACAGATACGTATACGATCAGATGCAGGCCGAGGAGCTGAAATCAATGACTCAGGCAAACTTCGATCAGGTGATGCGTGAGAGTATTGAGAGGGAAATCAACTGGTCTTCAGCAGAAGTGATGGAAGAGAAAGTGATATTATCAGGTGAGTCTGATAAAAGAATTTATACCGGCACATTTACCATCCAGGATCAGAGAGATAAAAGCCTGACGATAGTGTTTGACATTATTAAGATAAAAAATAAATGGTTTATTTTTCAGGGGATAAAAGCTGTAAATAAAAAAGCATCCCGACAGGTCGGGATGCTTTTTTATTTACAGAAAAAATATTTTTAGGTAGTGGGCGTCTTAGGATCTTTTCCTGAGCTGGCAATTGAGTCTCTCATGTCAGTATCTGCCTGCATATTTTTCATTCTGTAGTAATCCATTATTCCAAGATTACCATTTCTGAAAGCTTCTGCCATTGCTTTAGGCACCTCAGCTTCTGCTTCTATTACTTTTGCTCTCGCTTCCTGTGCTTTTGCTTTCATTTCCTGTTCAACTGCCACTGCCATAGCTCGTCTTTCTTCTGCTTTTGCTTCCGCTACTTTTAAATCAGCATTTGCCTGATCGATCTGTAGTTTTGCACCTATGTTTGCCCCCACATCTATGTCAGCAATATCAATGGATAAAATCTCAAATGCTGTTCCTGCATCCAGACCTTTGGCTAAAACAAGTTTGGAAATCTTGTCAGGATTCTCCAAAACCTCTTTATGGGATTTGGATGAACCTATTGAAGTAACAATTCCTTCACCTACTCTGGCCAGTATAGTTTCTTCGCCGGCTCCTCCTACGAGTTGTGCAATGTTGGCTCTCAGAGTTACCCTTGCTTTGGCAATTAACTGTATGCCGTCATGCGCCACGGCTGCTACATTAGGTGTATTGATTACCTGAGGATTTACTGAAATCTGTACGGCTTCAAAAACATCACGTCCTGCAAGGTCGATAGCAGTTGCTTGTTTAAAAGTGATAGCAATATTTGCTTTGTCTGCAGATATAAGTGCCTTAATTACTGAAGGCACATGTCCTCCGGCAAGGTAATGGGTTTCCAGTTCGCTGCTGGTAAGTTGTAAACCTGCTTTGGTAGCGGTGATCAAGGAGTTGACTATTACTCCAGGCGGAACTTTCCTGATTCTCATAAATAAAAGATCGAAAAGACCTACTCTCACCCCTGAGAAAAGGGCAGTGATCCATAAGCCTACCGGGAAATAGTAGAGGAAAACAAAAAATAAAATGATTCCCGCAAGAATTGCAATCAATAAAAGTGGAAGTTCCATGATAAATAAAAACTTTAAGTGAAATGAGAATCAAAATTAACAAAAAGGCTGACAAAATGAAGCAGCCTTGGCAGCCTTTTCCTTGCTAATACGATAAAACTACTCTATAATAAAGTCAAATTGGACATAGTTAACTTAACGAGCAGAATTACTGTAGACTTTCTATCATGAATTAAAGAGCTAACACATCCGTCATTCCCCTGAAAAGGGGAATCCCTGACTCCTGCACAATCTTAACTGTATTATCAGACTTTGTGCAGAAGTTGGAGATTCCCACGTACGTGGGAATGACGGCAAACTTTTTATCTTTAATTTACAATGCAATGTCTGCAAGACCTCCCCGTTAAAAAGTTAATAAGCTCTTGCAAATAACACTCTTTGTTTTGAAGGCTTGCCGGAATAAATGCATTTGCCTTCTTCTGCTTTGTTATCTAAAGGAATGCAGCGTATGGTAGCTTTTGTTTCTTCTTTAATCTTTTCTTCTGTTTCGGATGCGCCATCCCAATGCGCAGAAACAAATCCGCCTTTGCCATCTAACACCTCTTTAAATTCCGCGTAAGAATTTACATTGGTAGTATGCTCTTCTCTGTATTTTAATGCTTTGCTGAAAATTCCTTTTTGAATCTCCTGCAATACAGAATCAATTTTATGGACGGCCTCCTCAAATTTAATTACCGATTTTTCTTTGGTATCTCTTCTTGCCATTTCGATAGTGCCGTTTTCCAGATCTCTTGGCCCGACTGCAAAGCGAAGCGGTACTCCTTTTAATTCCCATTCTGCAAACTTGAATCCTGGTGTAAGCGTATCTCTGTCATCGAATTTTACAGAAATACCTTTTGCCTTAAGCTCTTTAATGAGAGGATCTACCTTCTCAGAAATTGCCTGTAACTGCTCTTTACCTTTCATAATAGGGACTATAATCACCTGTATAGGTGCAAGTGTGGGAGGGAGCACCAATCCCTCATCATCAGAATGAGCCATGATCAGGGCGCCCATCAGGCGCGTGCTCACACCCCAGGAAGTTCCCCATACAAAATCGAGCCCGCCTTCTTTATTGGCAAATTTTACATCAAATGCCTTAGCAAAATTTTGTCCAAGGAAATGTGATGTGCCGGCCTGAAGGGCTTTTCCATCCTGCATCAGCGCTTCGATGCAATAGGTTTCTTCGGCTCCTGCAAATCTTTCATTGGGAGTTTTGATCCCCTTTACTACGGGAACAGCCATAAAATTTTCTGCAAAGTCTGCATACACCCGTAGCATTTTTTCTGTTTCTTCTACTGCTTCCTGTTTTGTAGCATGTGCGGTATGTCCTTCCTGCCATAAGAATTCTGCAGTTCTTAAAAATAGTCTTGTGCGCATTTCCCATCTTACCACATTTGCCCACTGATTTACCAGTATCGGTAAGTCTCTGTAAGACTGTACCCAGTTTTTATAAGTACTCCATATCACGGTTTCTGAAGTAGGGCGTACGATCAATTCTTCTTCCAGTTTGGCATCAGGATCTACGATGACCCCTTTTCCGTCAGGAGAATTTTTTAAACGATAATGAGTGACTACTGCACATTCTTTCGCAAACCCTTCCACGTGACTTGCTTCTTTGCTTAAATAGGATTTTGGAATGAACAAAGGAAAGTAAGCATTGCTGTGCCCTGTTTCTTTAAACATTCTGTCAAGTATGGATTGCATTTTTTCCCAGATGGAAAATCCATAAGGTTTAATGACCATACACCCTTTCACCGCAGAATGCTCTGCCAGATCTGCTTTTTTAACCAATTCATTGTACCACAGGGAGTAATCTTCACTTCTTTTGGGTAAACCTTTGCTCATTTTTAACGTTAATTGGTATAGAATTTGTGGGAATTTAAAGAGCACAAAGATAATTTAAATCAGGAAGTTTGAATAAAATTGTTGTGTTTTTAAATATAAAATAAAGAACTTTCGTTCTAATAAGGAGATGAGAAATATGAAAGCATTAAATACACTCAGAATCACCATTTTCGCGGTTTTAGCAGTACTATGGGGATGTACACCAATTTCAACTGTTTCTACCTCAGAGGATGATGGCCTTTATTATTCTTCAAAAGATAAAGAAAAAGCAAAACAGGATGCAATTAAGCGTAAAGAAGAAGCAAATAAACAGGCAGAGCTTAATAAGATCAACAATAACACCGTAACAGAAAATAACGGTGATTACTATTATTCTACCCCCACTCCTAACAGCACTACCAATTCGAACGGGAATACATATGTCGCCAATAATTATTACAATGATGAGTATTATTTTCCATCGCGTTACAACAGGTTCAATAACTGGACTCCGGGATTTAATGTAAGTATGGGATACGGTTTTGGATACGGATCATCCTATTATAATAATCCATACAACAGTTATAATAATCCATACAACAGCTGGTATTATAATTCATATGATCCATTCTGGGGAACTGCATGGTATTATAGCCCTTATTATTATCGCCCATATTCTAACTATTACTACAATCCTTATTCTTACGGATATTATAACGGGCACTATAATAATGGCTATTATAACGGATATTACAATGGAAATAACACGGGTTCATATAGTCATGCATCCTCTAAACAATTTGGTCCAAGACAGAATAGAAGCGCTGTAGTCTCCAATAACAATAATACAAATACCAACGGACCTTCTAATCTGAAAACAAATAACACTAATAACAACTATTATTACAACGGTAATTCAAATACAAATAACACAGGCGGAAGAGCAAGGATTTACGACAATAACACAAATATGAACACTAACAACAATACCAATACGAATAACAATAATACTAATACAAACACCAATACCAATAATACAAACAGGAGAGCAAGGGTATATAGTCCCGATAATTCCACCAATACTCCTAACAATAATAATTATTACTATAACAATAACAGCAACTACAATAATAACAACAATACAAACTATAACAGGGGCACTACAACATATCCTTCCAACAATAACAGGAATAATGGAGGAAATACAACTACTCCGGGAAGAAAGAGGTTCTAATCATTAACATGTATATTCGACTTGCATTTATAATTGCCTGCTTTTTTATTTTATCAGATAATATCAAAGCTCAGGTTGACCCTAATGCATCGGGTTATTTTACAGATGCATTAAGATTTTCACAAACTACACGAGGCGGAACAGCGAGATTTCTGGGCATGGGCGGAGTAAATACTGCCTTAGGAGCAGACCTTAGTTCGCTTTCGGGTAATCCCGCCGGATTGGGATTTTATCAAAAGTCGGAAGCAGCGCTGTCTCTCGGATTTGGTTTTGCCAATACCAGTTCTGCATTTGGCACTAAATTAAAAAGTGATAACAGAGATTATTTTTATGCTCCCAATCTCGGATTTGTTCTTACAAAAAGAAAGGATGAGACAGAAACTGACCCATTCAGAGGAGGATCATTTGGCATAGGCTTAACAAGAATAAATAATTTCCAGAATCAATTCAGCTACAGCGGAATAAATAATACGAGTTCCCTTACAGATTTTTTTCTGGATCAAACTAAGGGAATAGACCCGGCGGACCTGGATGCAGTATGATGTACCCCAAAATTAAGACAGGAACTTAAGATCTAAAAATTTAATTTCTTGATTATGAAAGGTACACGCAA